>CAJBCV010000273.1 GCA_903951635.1 uncultured Planctomycetaceae bacterium | reverse complement strand
TCGAAGCTGTTGATGTTCCACACGACTCCCTGCGTGAACACGCTGTGCTCGTAGAAGGCCACAAGCGCGCCGAGGATCGCTGGGGTGAGGCGATCGTAGAGGATGGTGCTCGACGGGATGTCGCCGGGGAACTCGCGATGGGGAACGAGTCGAGCCGGTGTCCCCTCGGCGGCCACCTCTTCGGCGGTCTTGCCGAAGGCGAGCGCCTCGGCCTGAGCGAGCATGTTCGCCAGGAGCATCGCCTGATGGCGTCCGAGGGGGTTGAGCGAATGAGCGGCACCGAGGAAATCGCATGGGATCCGGTGCGTCCCTTGGTGAATGAGTTGGTAGAAGGAATGCTGCCCGTTGGTGCCCGGCTCGCCCCAGACCACCGGGCCGGTCGGGCATTCGACGAGCGTGCCGTCGATCTGCACCCGCTTCCCGTTGCTCTCCATCGAAAGCTGCTGGAGATAGGCGGGGAAACGCTTCAGGTATTGCTCGTACGGCAAAACGGCCATCGTCTCGCAGCCGCACAGGCTCGTGTTCCAGACCGTGATCAAGCCGTGGAGCGCAGGGAGATTCCGCTCGAGCGGCGTGGTGAGGAAGTGCCGGTCCATGGCGCGGAAGCCACCGAGGAGTTCCCGGAACCGCTCCGGTCCGATGGCCAGCATCGTGGAGAGACCGATGGCCGAATCCATCGAGTAGCGTCCTCCCACCCAGTCCCAGAATCCGAACATGTTCGCCGGGTCGATGCCGAAGGTCGCCACCTCGGCGGCATTCGTGGAAACAGCCACGAAATGGTGGGCCACCGCTGACTGGTCGCCGCCGCAGGCCGCCAAGAGCCACTCCCGGGCACTGCGGGCGTTGGTCATCGTCTCCTGCGTGGTGAAGGTCTTCGAGGAGACGATGAACAGGGTCGTGCCGGCATCGAGATCGGCCACGGCCTCGCTGAAGTCGGTGCCGTCGACGTTGGAGACGAACCGAAAGTCGATGGCGTCGGTGGTGAAGTGCCGGAGGGCCTCATACGCCATCACCGGCCCGAGGTCAGACCCGCCGATGCCGATGTTCACGACCGTGCGGATCCGTTGGCCCCCATGCCCGAGCCAGCGACCGTCACGAACTCGCTCGGCGAAGCCGGCCATCCGGCCGAGCACCTCCTGCACATCGGCGGTGACATCGTGGCCCTCGACCTCGAACGTATCGCCCGGGATTGACCGCAGCGCCACGTGAAGGACGGCCCGGCCTTCGGTGCTGTTGATTTTGTCGCCACGGAACATTCCCGCGATGCGGCGAGGGAGGTCGACCTGCTCGGCCAGTTCCACGAGGAGACGGAGCGTGTCGTCGTCGACAAGTTGCTTTGAATAATCGAAGTACAGCCCGCACGCCTCGGCGACGAGTCGCTCCCCGCGGCCGGAATCGCTGGCAAACATCGACCGCAATGCCTGCGAGGATGGCAGCCCACGCCGCTTGGCGACGAGGCCGCCCCAGGCAGGAAGATCACGGAGCGAGAGCTGGGGCACGGAACGACTCCTGTCGAGGGACCAGAAAACAGAAAACCAAGGGGAAAACCGACCTCGGCATGGTATCAGGGACATCGAATCCCGACCGCCAGTCGACGCGAGGTGGGCCAGCAAAAAGGGGCGAAACGGCCGCATTCGGTCTGGCGACAGACGAGGAGGCCCTCAAAGAGCCCTCCGGGAGCCCCCGAAGACCCCTCCGCCAGATCGAGGCCGCTCGGGTGAGGGGGGTGCAGGGCGCGTAAAAACAGTCTGAATCAGCCTGAAAACGCGGAAAAACAAGAAATCGAGACGGCCGCTTGACGCTCCACGGCAAATCGTCTAACTTTCCCTCAGTCGTGCGGCCGATGTGACAGAGCCAGTTTTCGGAGCGTGCTTCGAAGATTGGTTTCGCGTCGGTTCCCGCCGAATGGCTCGTGATCTCCGGATCCCTGCCGCTGCCTGGTACGATTGCTGGTGAGGCCGTTGCCCGCCATGTAATCCGATGCCGCAGTGGTCGTGATGGGGTTCAGGACGCTGATCATGGGTTGAGGCCCGTTTCGGATTGGTACGCCTTTTGGCTGTCCATCCGGATCGAACCTCTGTCCATGGCAGTGATGCCTGAACAGGTCATGAGCCGATCGCGGTGGCGTTGCCTCTATTTTTTGGGGCGGCGATACCATTGCGGTCGGCTTGTTTTGTTCTTTGACAATTTGGTCGTGGTAATTGGCATCTTGAAAGAATGCCGTAAGGGCTCGTCTTATGACGGGTAGCCTGCGGCGTTCTCCCAAGGCGATAGCGTGCCGGTCTGATCTGCTTCGGCGGTTCGGGTCGGTGACGCAGCGAGAATACGTTACTACCCCAGGTGGTGTCGGCGCGCTTGCCGGCGAGGATCTGGGGTTGAGTAGGTGAAACGCGAAGAGTGATGCCCGTCTTCCCTTCTGGTGTCGGTCAGCTTCGGCTGATTGATGTCGGTTGGGTCTGCGAGCACTCGATTCGGGTGGTCAAGCTACTAAGGGCGCATGGGGGATGTCTAGGCATCAGGAGGCTTTGAAGGGCGCGGAAGACTGCGATAAGCCCGGGGAAACCGTCAAACAGGTGATGATCCCGGGATTCCCGAACAGACCGTGTCTGAATACATAGGGCACGAGTAGCGAACGCGGAGAACTGAAACATCTCAGTATCCGCAGGAAAAGAAAGAAAAATCGATTTCCTCAGTAGTGGCGAGCGAACGGGAAACAGCCCAAACCGAAGTGGTTTCCACTTCGGGGTTGTAGGGCCCTCCACCGGAGTTACCAAACAATCGGCTAGCAGAACGATCTGGAAAGGTCGGCCATAGAGGGTGACAGACCCGTATGCGAAAGCTTGTTGTCTCTGGAGGGTACCCTGAGTAGGTCGAGTCACGTGGAACCTCGACTGAATCCGCGGGGACCATCCCGCAAGGCTAAATACTCCCTGATGACCGATAGTGAACAAGTAGAGCGATCGAAAGATGAGAAGAACCCCTGTTAGGGGAGGAATGTGAACCTGAAACCATGTGCCTACAAGCGGTCGGAGCGCTATGGCGGGTAACCGCAATGCGTGACGGCGTGCCTTTTGCATAATGATCCGGCGAGTTACCGTCAGCGGCTCGGTTAAGGTCCTCAGGACTGAAGCCACAGGGAAACCGAGTCTGAATAGGGCGACACATGTCGCTGGTGGTAGACGCGAAACTGCACGAACTACCCATGAGCAGGTTGAACCGCGGGTCAAACCGCGTGGAGGACCGAACCCACTTGGGTTGAAAACCGAGGGGATGACTTGTGGGGAGGAGTGAAAGTCTAATCAAGCGCAGAGATAGCTCGTTCTCTCCGAAATAGCTTTAGGGCTAGCCTCGGACCATTGCATGATGGGGGTAGAGAGACTGAATTGGATAAGGGCGCTTCCCGCGTACCTTGCCGAACCAAACTCCGAATACCGTCATGTTTACTCCGGGAGTCAGTCCGCGAGGGATAAGCTTCGCGGTCAAAAGGGAAACAACCCAGACCACCTGCTAAGGTCCCCAAGCAGAACTCAGTCACTAAGGAAGTCGAGTTGCAGTGACAGCCAGGATGTTGGCTTAGAAGCAGCCATCATTTAAAAAGTGCGTAACAGCTTACTGGTCGAGCAACTCCGCGCCGATAATGAACGGGAGTAAGTTCTGCACCGAAGCAGTGGAATCCACTTTGTGGATTGGTAGGAGAGCGCTGTACGTCAGATACAAGTCGCACCGTAAGGAGCGATGCCGGGGCGTACAGGTGATTATGCCGGAATGAGTAACGATTAAGCAGGTGAGAATCCTGCTCGCCGAAAGCCTAAGGTTTCCTGGGGAAGGTAAATCCGCCCAGGGTTAGCCGGTTCCTTAGTCGAGGCCGAAAGGCGTAGACGATGGACAGCAGGTCAATATTCCTGCGCCACTTGCTGGACCGATGGAGGGACGGCGTCTGAAAGGTGAGGGGACGGATAGAAATGTCCCTCGCCTGTGTGGAAGGTAGCTGTAGGAAAATCCGCAGCGACATCCTGAAGCACGGGACAAAGACGCTTATGTTTCGATAGTCATCCGAAGGACGTCCAAGAAAAGCTTCTAAGGGTTGAAGGCAAGTGACCGTACTAAAACTGACACAGGTAGGCGGGACGAGAAGTCCTAGGCGCTCGGGAGAACACTGGTTAAGGAACTCTGCAAAATGGCCCCGTAAGTTCGCGATAAGGGGTACCCCCGGTGGTAAACGCTGCTGGGGGTCACAGTAAATCGGCATCAGCGACTGTTTATCAAAAACACAGGACTCTGCTAACTCGCAAGAGGATGTATAGAGTCTGACGCCTGCCCGGTGTTGGTAGGTTAAGGAAGAGGGTTCGCCGCAAGGCAAAGCCCGCGACCGAAGCCCCAATAAACGGCGGCCGTAACTATGACGGTCCTAAGGTAGCGAAGTTCCTTGTCGGGTAAGTTCCGACCTGCATGAATGGCGTAACGACTGATGCACTGTCTCAACCAGTGACCCGGTGAAATTGTAGCCGTGGTGAAGATGCCACGTTCCCGCAGTGTGACGGAAAGACCCCGTGAACCTTCACTGTAGGCTGATATTGGTCTCGGACGTGTTCTGTGTAGGATAGGGGGGAGGCTTCGAAGCGGTGGCGCTAGCCATCGTGGAGCCGACGTTGAAATACCACCCTGAATTCGTTTGAGTTCTAACTCTGATTCCCGTGAATCCGGGCAGAGGACAGTGTCAGTTGGGCAGTTTGACTGGGGCGGTCTCCTCCAAAAGAGTAACGGAGGAGTTCAAAGGTACCCTCAGCCTGGTTGGCAATCAGGCATCGAGCGTAAAGGTAGAAGGGTGCTTGACTGCGAGACTCATAAGTCGAGCAGATACGAAAGTAGGACTTAGTGATCCGGCGGTGCTGGATGGAAAGGCCGTCGCTCATCAGATAAAAGGTACTCCGGGGATAACAGGCTTATCGCTTCCGAGCGTCCATAGCGGCGAAGCGGTTTGGCACCTCGATGTCGGCTCATCACATCCTGGGGGTGGAGAAGCTCCCAAGGGTTTGGCTGTTCGCCAATGAAAGTGGTACGTGAGCTGGGTTCAGACCGTCGTGAGACAGGTCGGTCCCTATCTGCTGTGGGCGCACGAAACTTGAGGGGATTCTTCTTTAGTACGAGAGGATTTGGAAGGACGTTCCTCTGGTGTTCCAGTTGTCACGCTAGTGGCACGGCTGGATAGCTAAGAACGGAACGGATAAACGCTGAAAGCATATAAGCGTGAAGCCCGCCCCAAGATGAGGTTTCGTAGGGTGTATACCCGAAAGTCCCCTGGAAGACGACCAGGTTGATAGGCCGGACGTGTACGTGCAGCAATGCACTCAGCTAACCGGTACTAACGGACGAATGCTTGACCACTCGTATCGAGTGCTTTCGGAATGGTAGCGATCAGGTTTTTCTGATGGCTCTCCGGAGCATGTCAATTACCACGACCAACAATATTGCCCTGGGGCGTGATGCCCCGCCCCTCCTAACTGGAAGGGCGACGGCTTCGCGGCCCAGGGCTCCGGAAATATCCGGTGACCATATCTGGAAGGTCACACCCGTTCCCATCCCGAACACGGTAGTTAAGCTTCCAGAGCCGATGGTAGTGCCAAAAGCGCGAGAGTAGGTATCGCCGGATTTTTATACGCCGACCCCCGTGAGCAAACGCTCGCGGGGGTCGGTTTTTTTATGCGCTGATCGTACGGCGTCTGTCAGGCGGGAGGGGCGATGGACAAGTCGGCAAGCATCCGCCCGATGAGCTCCAGGGGCAGTCCGACGACGTTGGACGGACTTCCGCGGATGAGGCGGAGAGGAAGTCGCTCGTCCTGGAATCCGCAGGCGCCGGCTTTCCCCCGCCACAATCCGCTGTCGAGATACCAATCGAGGAAGCTTTCCTCGAGAGGGCCCATTTCGAGCTCGCTCTCGTCGGTAGCGCAAAGTGGGGCCCGTTCGGGGCACCGCCACAGGCAGACGCCGGTAACGACCCGGTGCCTACGACCGGAGAGCGATTCGAGCATGCTGCGGGCTTGGGCCGGGGTGGCAGCCTGGCCGAGCTCCCGGCCGTCGACCTCGCTGAGAGTATCGCAGGCGAGAATCAGCCCACGGACACCGCTGGCCGCGACAGCCTCTGCTTTTGCTCGGGCGAGCCGCAGGACGTACGCTTCGAGGGATTCTTGAGTTTCGCGCCCCGGAGCCGCCGCCTCTGCCTCGTCAGGGGGCGGGATGATGTCGATCTCCCAGCCGGCCTCGGTGGCAAGTTGGCGTCGACGCGGTGATCGGCTGGCAAGAATGATCCGCGAACGCGGTGGTGAGTCCATGTCGAGCATTCCCCAGGGGCTGGTCATCCTCCACGAAGATGACCACCTCCTCGCCTGCGTCAAGCCGGCGGGGATTCCAACCGCCAATGCCCCCCGTGGCGAGACGAGTCTCTACACCCTGGCGCGTCGCGGCCGGAGTTTCATCGGGGTGGTGAGTCGGATCGATGCGCCGGTGTCGGGCGTGGTGGTGTTTGCCAAGACGAGTGCCGCCGCCGCGGATCTCGCCGCGCAGTTTCGCGAGCGCCGCGTCGGGAAGGAATACGTCGCGATAGCCGAAGGAAGATTTCCGGCGCCCCTCGGGCAGTGGGTGGAATGGTGTGACACGCTGCCGGCCGATCCACGGGTGCTCGGCCTCGGGGGCGTGGGGCGGGGTGGAGGCAGGCCCCCGGACCGCGAGGAGGACGGGGCCGACGCGGTAGAGGAGCCTGGGAAAGAGTCGGTCGTGAGAGCGAGGGTCGTGCGGCGGGCCGGTGAGGTATCGCTTGTCGAACTCGAGCCCTCCACGGGGCGGAAGCACCAGCTGCGGATCCAGCTGGCCACCCGCCGTTGTCCGATCGTCGGCGACCGGCGGTACGGTGCCAGATTGCCCTTTCCAGACGGGATCGGACTTCACGCCCGAAGGCTGAAAATCGACCATCCGGAGAGCGGGGAGCCGCTTTGTTTCGAGGCTCCCGTCCCGGCTGGTTGGACGGTGCGATTCCCCCCGCTGTTCGCCGGAGGGTAGGTTTACGGCCATGGGAGTGACCGACGGGGAAGGGCGGGACGATCCGGAGACTGGCGAGCTGCCAGCCTCGGGGCCCCCTGCGCGCTTCCGCGAGACGGCGCTTGCCAGTTCACTTGTCGACTCAGCCGCCATCGACTCCGCCGAGGAGGTCGTCCGGACGACCCTCAGCGCTGGGAGCGAGCCTACTCGGTGGGATCAGGCGATGGCAGACGTCCTCGTGGAACGCGGGATCCTGACCCGCTTCCAGGCGACGCAGATGCTCGCCGGTCGCCGGAAGCTGACCCTCGGTCAGTACCGGATCCTCGATGTCCTCGGCCAAGGGGGCATGGGGCAGGTGTTCCGTGCGGAGCACGCGATGATGGGGCGCGAAGTCGCCGTCAAAGTGCTGCCGAGGGCGAAATCGACGCCTGATACCGAGGCGGCGTTCCGACGCGAGATCCGCATGCTCGGTCGGCTCGATCATCCGAACCTCGTCCGCGCGCTCGATGCCGGACACGACGGAAAGGTCTATTACCTCGTCACCGAACTCGTGGACGGCGTTGACCTTCGCAAGCAGGTCCTCAAATACGGAACGCTCGACGAAGTCGCTGCCGCTGCGGTCGTCTCTCAGGTGGCCCGTGGTTTGGCGTATGCCCATGCCGAGGGGCTCGTTCACCGCGACGTGAAGCCGGGGAACATCCTCGTGACGCCGGCCGGACGGGCAAAACTCCTCGATGTCGGCCTGGCCGGCTCGGTCCTCGAATCGGAATCGACGCGCCTCGGCCGCGTCGTCGGCACGATGGACTACATGGCGCCAGAGCAGATCCGTTCGCCCGACACGGTCGGGCCGGCGGCCGATGTCTACGGGTTGGGATGCACGCTCTATTTCGTGCTCGCCGGGCAGGTCCCTTTTCCCGGTGGGACACGCCAGGACAAGGCGCGCCGACAGTTGACCGAGGCGCCCGCCCCGATCCAGAAGTTCGCCCCCGGCGTGAGCGATGCCTTCTGCCGCGTCGTGGAAGCGATGATGGACAAGGATCCGGTCCAGCGGATCGGCACTGCCGACGCGGTCATCGAGTGGCTGCGTCCGTGGACGCCCGATGCCCCCGTCCCCATGGGCCGGCGGGCCCGGCCGAAGTCATCCCGGTCACCCTCCTCCGGGCGTGCAAGCGCCCCGGGCTCCGAGGCTGGAAGTGGCGAGCGCGGGGAGACGTCGCCGTCCGGCGGCGGGTCGAGCGGATATCCATCGGGGATCCAGTCCCCCCTCTCGAGGACCGCTTCCTCGCGCCGGTCTGTCGGAGCCCGCGGCGATTCCGTGTTCGCGTCCTCGACGGGCGGAGAAGGCCCATCGGGCTGGGAATGGCCTTCGCCCCCTCCGGTGCCTCCGCATGGTTCATCCCCGTTCGAGGCGCTCCGTACGCTTGTTCTCGGGCGACCAGGGGTGGGGGGCAATCCAGCCGGAAACGTGTTCGTCTTAGCGTTTTCTGCCGGGTTGGCCGGGGCTGCTGCGATCACGGCCCTGCGGCTTTTCGTCCCGGGGCTGGCCGGGCTGCTCCCGGCGTTGGCGGGGCCGGTGGTTTTCGGCGTGGGCGCTTTTTTCGCCACGCTCGTCGTGCTCCTCGCCTCTCGTGGCGGCGGGGATGGGGAGTAAGCCCGGGATTTCGCGCCAGGGGCTACGAATCGGGCGACGACTGCGGTACAATTCCGCTCCGATCTGCCGGACAGGTAGCTCAGTTGGTAGAGCAATGGACTGAAAATCCATGTGTCGCCGGTTCGATTCCGGCCCTGTCCACTTCATCTGGAATCCCTGCCCCGCGATGTCCCTTGGTCCCTGGAAGGGCGAGGGACGCGGCCGGCGATTGTCTGCCTGCCTTGGTCTTCGGCCGCGCGCCGATGCTGTCGTCGGCTTTGTGCCGATGCTCTTGAGGAAATCCCCGGCTCGAGAGCCGCGGATCGTTGCTTGCGCACGCCTCGATGAGAACTGCGGACGTCAGGCAGGGCTCGAGTCCGACGCTGTCTGTGGCTCGGGGCGATTCTGGGCCCACGGGAGACGCCCCAGGACGAGCGATACCTTCGACCCGATGACGACGGTCGCGAACGTCAGGGTGGAGTAGAGATAGAAGAGCCAGTGGAGGGCGAACGCCGCGAGGGCGAACGCCACGCCGCGGCGCCGCAGGCAGAGCTGGTAGAAGTCGAGGTGCATCCAAGCCATCGCCAGCAGCACGACCGGCAGGGCGAGAAGCGGCCACCAGCTCCTGGTGACGATGCCCAGGGGCAGGAGGCCGGCCGAGAACAGCGCTGCGGCACCGCACAGACGGTTGCCCCAATCGAGATTCAGGGTCACCGGGAGGTCGTGGCTCTCCAGGATCAACTGCGTCCAGGGAACGGCGCGCCGGAAGATGTCGGTCATCACCATCGAACGCAGGGACCATGACTTGTGGTGCTTGCACTGGATCGACGGGTCGAGCACGATCCGACCGCCGGCAGCCTGCACCCGGAGGCCGAGTTCGATGTCCTCGACGCTGGGGTGACGGAAGTCGTCGTCGAAGCCCCCTACATCGACGAAAGCCGCGGTGCGCATCGCCCCACAGCCCGACCAGAAGCTCGCCGCCCTGCCGGGATGGCTGACGTGAGTGTGGTGGTGGAGGAGATTGCGGAATTGGCTGACGACGCCGCTGCAGGCGGGGGCATCGTCGTAGCTGCCGAACAGGGCGACGAGGTCAGGGGCTGCGGCGAAGGCATCCCTGATTCGCCCAAGGGCGTCGGGCGCGATTTCGACATCGGCATCGAGGAACACCAGCACGTTCCCGGCAGCCTCCGAAGCCCCCAGATTGCGGGCGTGGGCTGGACCCTGGCAGACACCGGTTTCGAGCACCTTCACGCCCGCATCGGTCAACCACCGCGGCGGCTGGCCTCCGGTGCCGTCGAACACCACGAGGACCTCCGCCCCCGCTTCGCCGACGGCGGCCGAATGCTCGATGGCTGCCCGGACGCAAGGTTCGAAAAAACCGGTCCAAGACACGGTCGGCATGACAATCGACAGGAAAATGGATTCGTGGCCCGAGGCCAATGCTCCATCCGGAGCGGCGATGGCCTGCCGGTCGGGGGAGAAAGTCTCCCCGGCGTCAGCGGCGAAACAGCGAGCGTCGGCAGCACCGAAACCTGTCGGTCGGATCACTCAATTCCTCGCTGTCGGCCAAGGGGAAAAAGCAGGTTTCAGGAAGCTTACCACCTGCCTGAGCCGCCTATCGGAAACGACGCCTTTCCTGTCGGTTTGGAAAGGTGGTGGCGTTCTTCGCTGGCCGGCCGCCCCACCGCGGGCCCTTCCCGACCGTCGGGGGCCAAGAACCGGAGAAAAAACCGTTGTCCGTCCGTCCTTCGGACGATGGTTGGGAAGGAGTATGGACCGATGTTCGAGCCCCTCTGTCGATGCTCTCACCCCCACACTTTTCATGCCTGATTCGACGCCATCGATCCCCGCTCTCATCGAGCACCTGTCGGCACCCGACGCCGAAGCCCGGGCCTCCGCTGCGGAAGCCCTCTGCCGAGCCGGGGAGTCGGCTGCGTCTGCCGCGACGGCCCTCGTGGCCGCCTGCGGGGATGAGGATGACCGCGTCCGGGAATGGGCCGCGGCGGCCCTCGAGGATCTCGGGCCTCCGCCGGGCGAGCAGATCGCCGAGCTGACCATGCTTGCGGCCGCGAAACACCCGCTGGTCGCCTATTGGGCCGTCACGCTCCTCGGGAGGGGAGGGGAGGGGGCAGCCTTGGCGGTGCCGGCCCTCGAAGCCTGCCTCGCCCCAGGAACGGCGATCGAAGTTCGGCAGCGGGCCTGCTGGGCGCTTGGCAAGGTCGGCCCGGCGGCAGCCTCCGCCCGGGCGGCCCTCACGGCCGCCGCCTCCGACGCCGATCCGCGGTTGTCGCGGCTGGCCGGTGAGGCCCTCGCCGCTCTCCCCGATTGACCAACCGGCAGCGTTGAAGGCATCGCAGGAATCGACCCTGCGGCGCCGGCCACGACGGCACAACCGTCACCCGTCGGTCGACCGATACCTGAGTCAGAGTCGACCGCCTCTGGCGGCCCTGCAATCACGCCACGGACGGCGTTTGCCGACGGGGCCTACGTCGCGACTGGATCGGCCCAGGGAGGGGGCGGTGGCACGAGCCCTGTCATCAAAGTCGCTGGTGCGGTGGCTTGCCGCTCTCCTGGCGGCGTTGTCGCTGGTCGGTGGGCTTTCGCTCCGTGAGCCTCTGCGGCATCCGTCGGCCCACGCCGCCGACGCGGTTCCCCCGGCCGCAGGAGCCGGCCCTGCGCTCCCGTCCGGCGGAGCTTCCGGGCCGTCGATGCTCCCTGCCTCGAGGCCGTGGGATGCGGTTCTCATCGCCTCGTTCAACATCCAGGTGTTTGGTGAATCGAAGATCGCCAAACCGCATGTCGTGGAGATCCTCGCCCGCGTCATCCGCCAATTCGACATCGTGGCCATCCAGGAGGTGCGGGCGAAGTCGGACGGGGTGATCCCCCGCTTCGTCGACGCGGTGAACGCCGACGGCAGCCGGTATCACTGGATCATCGGCCCCCGCGAGGGGAGGACGGTCAGCAAGGAGCAATATTGCTTCCTCTACGACATGAACCGGATCGAGGTCGACGCGGGATCGATCGGCGTCGTCCCCGACCCAGGCGGCAAGCTCCATCGGCCGCCGATGCACGTCCGTTTCCGCACGAGGGTCGTCCCGGAATCGAAGGCCTTCACGTTCTGGATGGTCGACATCCACACCGACCCAGACGAAGTGCCGCAGGAGATCGACGCCCTCGTCGACGTTTTCACCGCCATGCGGACGGTCAGGCCCGATGAGGACGACGTCATCCTGCTGGGGGATCTCAATGCCGGGCCGCCGCAGTTTGGCCGGTTCACGAAGACGCCCGACGTCACTTGGGCCGTGTCCGGGGCGACCACGAACACCCACCGGACAAAAACCTACGACAACCTGATCTTCGATCGGCGGGCGACGACCGAATACCTCGGCCGCTGGGGGGTCCTCGATCTCCAGAGCACCTTCGGCCTGCCGCTCGATCGGGCCCTCGAAGTCTCCGATCACAATCCGGTCTGGGGGGCGTTTTACCCCTGCGAGTCGGGGGCCGCGCCGGCCGCCTCCGGAGGGATCGCCGGTGTTGCCGCGCCGGTCCGCTGACGGGGGCGGGCCGCGGTGACGACAAGGCACGAAAAAAGGGGCGGCGCCTTTCGGACGCCGCCCCTTCTTGTTCGATCGACCAATTGCCTGGAGCCGAGGCCCTCAGGCGGGGGATCAGCCCGCGACCATCGCCTTGAGGTTCTTCAGGGCGCGGACACGCACCTTGACGCTGGCGGGCTTGGCCGGACGGTCCTGCAGTTCGCCGGTGAAGGGGTTCTTGACGCCCTTCTGTGCGGGACGGGCAGGCACCTTGCGGCGCTCGATCTTGACCAGACCGGGGATGGAGAACACCCCGATGCCGGAGCCCTTGAGGGCCTTTTGGATCTCGTTGGTGAGGTGATCCAACACGAGGACCACATCCTTCTTCGCAAGGCCCGTCGACTCCGAGATGTTCCGGAGGATCTCGGTCTTCGTGAGCGGCTTGCTGCCCGACTTCTTCGCCATCGCCTCGTCTCCCAGTGGAAAGGTTTGGTGTGCGGCAGAACCCCCGCCGCTGCCCCGAGCCCGGCATCGCGTGCCGGGAAGGTTCGGTGATTAGAGGCTCTGGAAATGAAATTGCAAACCAAAACCGCGATGATTTCCGGGGAAAATCCCGGTCGGACCCGTTGGGGCAACCGTGAACCCGGGGGCACGGCTTTCTTGCTGCCCGGCTGGCGATCGGCCTAAGATGGTCTCCGGCCCGGCGGATCCGCGACGGTCGAAACCGTCGGTTGGTGCTGAAAAGCCCGTATTTTGTCCACTTTTCTCCCCCTCAGGGAAAGGCTCCTGCTCACGGGGGACCAACGCTGGGGTCGTTCCAGCCGGGGCGAAAGAGGGGCGGGTGGACGGATTCCGCAGGGGGACTCGGGGCACGACATGGCACGTTCGAACCGCTGGTCGGGCTGGTGCATGGGGTGGGGTGGACTGTCGCCGGTCCCCGTCGGGACGTCGTCGCCGAGGCGGTTTTCCAGGCGGCTCCCTCTGGTGTTGATCGCGCTTGTGGCTGGATTCAGTGCCGCGTCGCGGTCTGTTTTGGTCCTCGCTCAAGCGGAGGATGACGCGCAGGCGGAGGCTGACGAGGCGGCCGCGGACGATGATCTCCCGCGTCCCGGAGATACCGATGCGCCGTCTGACGACGGCGGCGATGGAGGGGATGATGGCGGGGTGTCGCTGCCCACCGATCGAATCAAGGAGCGGCAACTCGACCGTGTCCGGCGCCTGATCGCCGATCAGCGCTGGAGCGATTCAGCCACCCTCGTCGACGAGATCCTCGGCGGCGATCGCGATTTCTTCTTCCGTCCTCCCGGGGGCGAGAGCACCTGGAGGAGCATCAAGACCGAGACGAATCGTCTCCTGGGATCGCTCCCTGCCGCCGGCAGAACGGCCTACGAACTCCAGTTCCGTGCCCGCGCCGACCGGCTCCTCGAGCAAGCGATCGGATCAGGGGATTTCGTCGCGGTCGTCGAGGTGGCGCGGCGTTGGTTTCATACTCCCGCCGGCCGTCGGGCGACGATGCTCGCGGCGCTCGAGGCCCTTGAACAAGGTAAGCCCCTCGAGGCCGCCTCTTGGCTCGAGCGTTTGGCAAGCGCTCCTGGCCGGGAGGACTATGAGCCGACGCTGCCGGTGATGCGCGCCGTCGCCTGGTGGCGTGCCGGCGAACGGGACACGGCGATGGCGATCCTGGAGAAGGCCCGCGCGGGAGGGATCGGGAAAGTGCGCGTCGGCGGACGCGAGGTGGCGCTCGACTATCCGGCCGGAGGCGCCGCCGCGTGGCTCGAGATGCTTGCCGGCTCGCCGGCCAGTGGCGTCGGCCGTCGCGCCAGCGAGTGGTGGCTCCATCGTGGTGACGCTGCCCGCAATGCGGTGGTGTCGGCGTCGCGGCCGCTCCTCGTGCCGCGGTACCGGGTGCCGCTGACGCGCCACCCGGAGGAGGCGCGTCTCCTCGAGCGTCGCCGCAAGATGTTTGCCGATCGCGACATGCCGCTCCTCCCGGCGGGCACCCCGTTGGCGGTCGACGGACTTCTCTTGGCCCACACGCCGATGGGCCTCCTGGCCGTCGACTTCGAGACCGGAAAGCGGGTGTGGCTGCAGACCGGAGGCGCGGCGGGCTCCTTTTTCGACTCCACGCCCGCGGGCGCCGACGGGGAGGAGAATGGCGATGCCGAAGCGAGGGCGGCGATCCGCGGGGTGTTCGACGATGCCACGAGCGGAACCCTCGCGAGCAATGGCGAACTGGTGTTCGCCGTCGAGAGCGACCCGGCATCCCTTGCCGGTCCGGCCGTCAACAATTTCAACGGCATGTTCCGCGCCCTGCCCCCGGCGCCGAGCGGCGCCAACGTCCTTTCCGCCTATCGGCTCGCCAACCGCGGCGAGTTGGTGTGGCGTCTCCCCGCGGCCCAGACCGCGCCGCCTCCGGCCCGGCAGCCGGGATTCCCGGGGGTCGGGGCTCCGGCAGGCGGGTGGTATCTCGGGGCACCACTCCCGATCGGGGATCAGCTGTTTGTCCTCGTCGAGGAACGGGGGGAGATCCGCCTCGACGTCCTGGCGGCTGCCGATGGGGCGCTCCTCTGGTCGCAACCGCTGGCCGAACTCGAGGAGGAGCGGGCGATCGGCAACCGGGAAAGCCATCTGCGTCGTGTGGGGGGATTGTCCCCTTCGTTCGGCGATGGTGTCCTCGCCTGCCCGACCGGCGCCGGGACGACCGTCGCCGTCGATCTTGCCACGCGGACGCTCCTCTGGGCCTACACCTATCCCCAGCCGGCCGGGAGCGACACGGTGCTCCTCCAGAACGGCGTGCGGATCCGTCGCGGCAATGCGGTCGGCGGGGCGGTGGTGATCAACGGCCAGATGCTCGGTGCCGGTTCGGGGCCGTCGGCCACCACCGGCTGGCGGGATGGCGTCCCGGTCGTGGCCGGTGGCCGGATCATCCTCACGCCACGGGAATCGGACGAGATTCACTGCGTCGACCTGCGGACGGGAAGCATCGCGTGGAAGCAGCCTCGCAAGGAAGGCCTGTATGTCGCCGGGGTCGTCAACGGCGGCGTGATCATCGTCGGCCGTCGTGGTGTCCAGAGCCTGAGCCTCGTCGATGGGTCGCCGCGGTGGGCGACCCCGCTGGTACTTTCCGGCGCCTGTCCGAGTGGCCGCGGGGTGATCACCGAAGGCCGGCTCTTCCTGCCCCTGGACACCCCTGAGGTGATCGAGGTCAATCTCGGTGACGGAACGATCGTCGGCCGGTCGCCTGCTCGGGGCGGATCGGTGGCGGGAAATCTGGTGGCGTATCGGGGCGAGGTGGTGTCGCAGGGGGTCGATTCGCTCGACGTCTTCCACCAGACAGCAGCCCTCCAGGATCGGATCGACACGGCACTCCGGCAGGGGAAGCCCGATCCGGGGACGCTCCTTTGGAAGGGGCAAATGGCCATCGACCGGGGCGAAGTCGGCGACGGAATCGGCGCCATCGTGGCGGCGCACGACGCCGCGCCAGTTGCCATTCCCGATGCGGTCGTCAGCGATGCGCTGCTGGCGGCCCTCGAGCGCGATTTCACCGCCGCCGTTCCGCTCTGGAACGCCCGGCTCGCCGACGGCCCGCGGTCGGCGCCGGAGCGATCGATGCTCCGGCTGATCGTCGATGGCCACCTTCGTGGTGGCGATCTTGTGGCGGCCTGGGCGACGTTCCGTCGCTGCCTCGACGCCCCGTCGCCGATGTCGGCCGACCAGACTGCCGCGCTCGTCACCGATCGTGTCGATCCGCTCGTCTCGGTCTCCGAGGAACGATGGGTGCAGGGGCGCCTGCGGCAGTTTCTCGCCACGTCGCCTCCGGCGCTCCGGCAGGAGATCGACCGCTTCGTCGCGGAGCGGATCTCGGCGGCCGAAGCCGTGCTGCCGGTGCCGGAACGTGTCGAGAAGCTCACGTCCCTGGCCGAATGGTTCGCCGGTCATCCGGAAGATCGGCGCGCCCGGGAAGCGCTCGTCAAGGCGTTGGGGGAGATGATCACCATCACCGGCGCGTCGACCGACGCCGGTCGGGATCTGGCCGTGAGGCGGGATCTCCTCCTCCCCGGCCTCCGTCGCCAACAACATCCCTTTGTCAACGACGCTGCCGACGGGGCGAAGGAGAGGCCGGCGGCGATCGTCGCGGGAAACGAACCATCGGCCAGCGACATCGATGCAGCGTGGCCGTTCGGCAGGGTGCTCGAGCGGCGCGGGGGGGCCGGTCGGGGAGGCAATGACGATGGCGGTCGGATGACCCGGGTGATGCCGATCCCCGTTCAGGACGGCGACTCCTCCGCGTTTCCCGGCCTCCGCCTGGGGTACGACATGCAGCAGCCGGGGCTCCTCGCCACCGACGGCTACGGCCGGCGGATCGGGGAGCCGTTCGGGTTCGATGTCCCGGGGCGATTCGACGGGTGGGCCGGATTCCAGGCGATCGGCGCTGAGGCATCGACCGTCGGCCGGATCGTGGTCGTCCGCTCCGGTCCGATGCTCGCCGGCTTTGAACTCTCGGCCGCGCCCGGACAGAAACACCGCCGGTTGTGGCTGCTCAACGACACCTCGGGGGCGGTCAACGAGATTCCGATGCCGTTCCTCGGGCGCGGCATGGGGGGGCGGATCGGGCGTCTCGGCAACGTCCCCCTCGGGCTGCGGATCTCCGAACCGGAGGAGACGGTGCCGGTGATGGCGGTGCAGGGGGGCCACGCGCGGGTCGGGGGTGTTCCCGTCCTCGTCAACACCTCCCTCGAACTCCACGACCCCGTCACGGGGCGTCTTCTCTGGGAGCGTCATCGGCTCCCCGCGGCCGGCGAAATCGTCGGTGACGAGGACTACGTCTGCGTCGTTCCGGCCAACGGCCGCGACGCGGCGGTCGTGTCGATGGTCGACGGAAGGCTGGTGCGCGTGGGCGACCTGCCACGCCGCGATCGTCGGCTCGTCACGTGCGGCCGCCGGATCGTCGTGTTGGCGGACGGGGACGCAGCGGCGGCATCGGAGGGCGGGGCTCCGTCGCGGCCGGAAGGGGGGCTGCAACCGGCCACGCTCCTCCTCCTCGATCCGGTCACGATGACGAGCGTGGCGATGGGGACGTTCGCCCCCGAGGCCCGGGCGACATGGGCGGGACCTGAAGCGCTCGCGGTCGTCGAGCCTTCCGGGGCACTCACCGTGCTCGATCTCGTGTCCGGGGCCGTCCGGTTTCGCACCACGCTTCCCGACATGCCACGGGGAATGGAGCAGGTGCGTGTCAGTCCATGGGAAGATCGCTTTCTCGTCTTCGTGGGGCGACAGGAGACGGCCGAGGAGCGGAAGCTCATGGAGAAGGTGGGGATGATCACCAATCTTCCCCAGCAGGCCTCGTCGCGGGATGTCAGCCAGCCGGCCACCGGAACGCTGTGGGCCGTCGGGCGGACGGACGGCGCGATCCTCTGGCCCGTCCCCGCGACGGTCCTGCGCCATTGTCTCAATCCCGATCAACCCGACTCGCTGCCGGTGCTCCTCTTCGCCCGCCAGATCGCGCCGGCGCGCGGCGGGGAGAGGACGCGGCTGGGAATCCTCTGCATCGACAAACGCACCGGCCAGGCACTCTGTGTCGACGACAAGATCGCGGCCCAGCAGCACATGCTGTTCGGGTGCGACATGGTCGGTGACCCCGCCGCCCACACCGTGACCGTCGGCCGAGGGGCCACCGACGGGGGGGACGTGGTCCTCGAGTTCACCGGACAGCCGACCGCCCCGCGGCCGCCGTTCCAGGCGGCTGGCCGGCAGCCGGCGTCGCGGGATGTCCTCACGGAACTGGAATACTGGTTCGAGAAAGCCCTCCTCCTCCCCTTGCCGTTTTGATCGACCGAGATCTGCTCCATCCGCTTTCGTTCAACGCACGCCGAGGCCTGTCATGGATCCCCTCTCGCCAGCCCTGCATCGATTTCCGTCGCCCGCCTGGCGAACCGGCGTGCCGGCGTGGCGCGGGGCGGCACTCCTCCTCCTCACGCTCCTCCTCGCCGGCCCGGTGCGCGGCGCGGATGAGGATCCGCCGTCGGGCGGGGGGGGCGATCGGTCTGCCCGGGAGAAGGTCGTCGCCCGCGGGCTCGACTGGCTGGTGAAGAAGCAGTCGCGGCGGGGAAGCTGGGCGGCGAACGAGGGACGCTATCCGACGGCGATGACGGCGCTGGCAGGCACGGCGATGCTCATGGAGGGGTCGACGACGACCCAGGGGCGGTATGCCGAGCCGATTCGGCAGGCGGTGGACTACCTCGTCAGCCGCTCCCGCACCAATGGGCTCATCGGTGATCCCAAGGGGGACGACCGTTACACCTACGGGCATGGGTTTTCGATGCTTTTCCTCTCCCAGGTCCTCGGCGAGGAGGAGGACGAGCGGCGGCGGGAAGAGCTCGTCCGGGTACTCGCCAAGGCGGTCGAGTTCTCGGGGCGGGCCCAGACGCCCGACGGCGGGTGGGGGTATGTCAGCGCCAAGGACGGCAACAATTTCGACGAGGGCTCGACCACGATCACCCAGGTTCAGGGGCTGCGGGGGTGTCGCAATGCCGGGATCCCGGTTCCCCGCGAGATCATCGACAAGGCGATCGGCTACATCCACAAGTGCACGATGCCCGATGGCGGCGTGCAGTACAGCTCCAAGGGGGGGGGCGGACGGCCGGCGATCTCCGCCGCGGCGATCGCTTGTTTGTTCAACGCCGGCGAGTACGACGACACCCATGTCCCCCGAATGCTCGATTACGCCGAGCGGCATTTGGGGAACATCGCCAACAACGGCTTCGGCCACTGGCATTACGCCCACTTCTACTACGCGCAGGTGATGTACCGCGAGGGAGGGAAGAAATGGACGACCTACCGGGATCAGATCGACAAACGGCTCGTCGCCGAGGCGACCGAGGACCGCGAAGGCCTCCACTGGCCCCAGGGCTACATCGGGCCGGTCTACACCACCGCCACGAATCTGACGATCCTCCAACTGGACAAAGGAACGTTGCCGATCTACCAACGTTGACGGGAGCGGGTTGAACGTTCCCCCGGCTTTCTGCGTATGCTCCCGGCCGGGCCGAGGGCCGTTGCCCGTTCCCTTTCCCCCCACGCCTCCGTCCGCCGTCGCCTCCCCGGAGTCTTCCATGCCCCCGTCCGACCATTCCTCTGCTGGTCCTGGCTCCCCTGCCTCCGGGGCCGAGGGCGTGGAGCGGCTCCCCGGCACCACCGCCGTCGAGCGGCTCCATGAAGCCCACGACCGGATCGTCGCCCAGCTGTCGCGGGTGATCGTCGGCCAGCACCAGGTCGTCGAGGAGCTGCTCATCTCGCTCTTCAGCCGCGGCCACTGTCTCCTCGAGGGAGTGCCAGGCCTCGCCAAGACGCTCCTCGTGAGCACGCTCGCCAAGAGCCTCGACCTCTCCTTCAGCCGGGTGCAGTTCACCCCCGATCTGATGCCGGCCGACATCATCGGCACCGACGTTCTCGAGGAGGACAAGACCACCGGGAGCCGTCAGGTGCGGTTCCTCGAGGGGCCGCTGTTTGCCAACGTCGTCCTCGCCGATGAGATCAACCGCACGCCCCCGAAGACCCAAGCGGCGCTCCTCGAGGCGATGCAGGAGCGGCAGGTGAGCGTCGGCCGTGTCCGCCACCGCCTCGTCGACCCGTTCTTCGTGCTCGCCACGCAAAATCCGATCGAGCAGGAGGGAACCTATCCGCTCCCCGAGGCGCAGCAGGATCGGTTCATGTTCAAGGTCTTCGTCCGCTATCCGACCTTCGAGGAGGAGTTCGAGATCGCCCGGCGCACGACCGGCACACCGGTCGAGGAGCCCCGTCCGGTGCTCTCCGCCGAGGACATCCTCACGCTCCAGCGGAGCGTGCGCGAGGTGCCGGTGAGCGATCATCTCGTCCGCTATGCCCTGGCGCTGGTGCGGCAGACACGGGCGGGTGAGAAGGGCGTGCCCGAGTTCGTCTCCGATCAGCTCTCGTGGGGAGCGGGGCCGCGGGCGGTGCAGTTTCTCATCATCGGCTCCAAGGCGCGGGCGCTGCTCCAAGGGCGCAGCCATGTCACGGTCGAGGACATCCAGGCCCTCGTCGCCCCGGTGCTCCGCCATCGGATCGTCGTCGGCTTTGCCGCCGAGAGCGACGGCGTGACCCCCGATGCGATCATCCGTCGGATCATCGAGAACACCCCGGTCAGAGAGGATGAGCTGACGCGTGACCCACGCTTCCAGACGATTTTTGCATCCTGAGGCGATCGCTCGGATCGCGCGGCTGGAACTCCGCGCCCGGGCGGTGGTCGAGGGTGTTCTCGCCGGTCTCCACAAGAGCCCCTACAAGGGGCAGTCGGTGGAGTTTCTCCAGCACCGTGAATACGTGCGCGGGGACGACCTGCGCCGTGTTGACTGGAAGGTCTGGGGTCGTCAGGACCGGCTCTATGTCAAGGAGTTCGAGGAGGAGACGAACCTCCGTCTCGCGCTCCTCGTCGACGGCTCGGCGAGCATGGACTACCGCTCTGGCGCGCTCTCCAAATACGACTACGCCGCCACCCTCGCCGCGAGCCTCGCCTGGCTCGCCCTGTCGCACGGGGATGCCGCGGGCTGCGCCGTGTTCGACGACAAGGTCCGCGCCAGCGTGCCGGCGCGGACGAAGCGCTCGCAGTTGGCGAGTGTCGTCGAGGTCCTCGAGGCTCCGCGGGGAGGGCGGCCGACGGCATTCCTCCCGGTGCTCCGGGGGCTCGCCGAGACGCTGCCGCGCCGCGGCCTGGTGGTCGTCATCTCCGATTTGCTCGGGGATCGGGAGGGGGTCTTCCAGGGGCTCCAGCTCCTCCGCAAGCGGGGGCACGATATCGTGCTGCTCCACGTCATGGACGACGACGAACTCGACTTCCCCTTCGAGGGGCCGACGAAGTTCGAGGGCCTGGAGATCCCGGACCATCTCGCCTGCAATCCCCGCGCTCTCCGCGAGGGGTATCTCGCCGCGGTCGGTGAGTTTCTCGCCGAGGCCCGCCGACGCGCCGCGTCGGCGGCGTGTGACTACTCCCTCATCCGCACCGGTGAACCGGTCGACGCGGCGCTGGTGAAGTTTCTCTCCCGCCGCGCCAGCATGGCGGTGTGACCGTTTCCGACCGTGGAGCCCGGTGTGCCGACGTTCGACTTCCTTCCGTTGTTGTGGTGGGGCCTGCCCTTGGTGGCGGCGCCGATCGTCATTCACCTCATCAATCTCCTCCGCCACCGCCGCGTGCCGTGGGCGGCGATGGAGTTTCTCCTCGCCAGCCAGAAGAAATACCGCACGCGGGTGCTCCTCAAGCAGTTGCTCCTCCTCGCCCTCCGCGTGGCCGCGATCCTGGGGATCGTCCTCGCCATGGCGCAACCGCGCTGGACGAACGCCCTTGGCCAACTGCTCGGCGGCGGCCGATCCGCGCACGTCGTCCTCCTCGACGACAGCTACTCGATGGGGGAGCGGAGTGGTGCCGGGGGAGGGGAAGCGGCCACGGCCTTCGATCGCGGGCTTGCCGTCGTGGGAAGGATCTGCGGTGAACTCGCCACGACCCGCGGGCGTCAGGAGATCGCGGTCGGACGTTTTTCGCGGTTCACTCCGCCCCGCGGCTCGATCGCACCGGCCACCGCGGACACGGTGCCCCCCACGGGCGCCGCCGGACGGTTGGATGTGGCCAGGCAGACGGTGACCCCGGAGGGGGTGCAGCGGATCCGGGATTCGCTCGCCGCGATGAAGCCCTCGGCCTCCGACGCCGGGCCGCTTGGCGCCCTCGCTGCCGCGGCCGACGTGTTCGGGGACGGCGGCGGGTCGAAGGCCACGCAGGTGCTGTGGGTCGTGAGCGACTTCCGCACGGCCCAATGGGACTCCGCCGACGACACCCTGGCGATCCTCCGTCAGTTCGCCGCGGGGGGGACCGAGGTCCGCTTCATCGACTGCGCCGGAGAGGGAGCGGCGGGAGAGGGAAGCGCCGGCAATCTCACGGTCGAGCGCTTGGCGATGGTCGGCGGGGTGCCCGCCGCCGGGGTTGTCGTGCCGCTCGAGGTGAGCGTTCGCAACGATGGTGCGCGCCCGGCGCGCGACGTGACGGTCGATCTCCGTGAGGATGGCGTCGTCCGGCCCGGGGCCCGCATCCCGGAGATCCCGGCCGGCGAGAGTGCCCTGCAGCGGTTCGACGTTCGCTTCCAGAAGTCGGGCAGCCACGTCATCGAGGCCCGCCTGCCGGCCGACATCCTTCCCGCCGATGACGCCCGGTCGCTCGTCGTCGATGTCGTCGATCGGGTCGATGTCCTCCTCATCGACGGCGCTTTGGCCGACGCCGCCCCGGGGGCGGCGTCGCGGGCCGGCGATGCCTTCTATCTCGCCGCGGCGTTGGCCCCCGGAGCCGGTGCGCCAACCGGACTCCAGCCGCGGATGGAGCCCCCCCGGGCGCTTGCGACCCTCGATCTCAAGGCGTTCGATGCCGTCTGGGTGCTCGACGTCGAGCGACTCGATGCCCCGGAGGTGACCGCGCTTGAGGCCTACGCCCGGGACGGCGGCGGCGTCGTGTTCTTCGTCGGCCCGCGGACGAAGCCCGACGTTGTCAATCGAACGCTCCATCGCGACGGCGCCGGCATCTTTCCCGTTCCCATCGCCGGCATGGTCGATCTGCTCCCCGACGCCGCCGAGCAGCGCCCCGACGTCGTCGTCGAGGAGCACCCGGTCGTGGCCGTCCTCGCCGGCCAGCGGAATCCGCTCCTCGATGCCGTCCGGGTCGACCGTTATGCCGCCGTCGAGCGGGGCTGGGAGCCGGCCC
The DNA here is from genome assembly GCA_903951635.1 of uncultured Planctomycetaceae bacterium. GTDB lineage: Bacteria > Planctomycetota > Planctomycetia > Pirellulales > UBA1268 > QWOP01. The sequence continues at coordinate 22,302 of CAJBCV010000273.1, read as the reverse complement.
CCGAAGCGGGCCTGCGGCGGCTGCTCTCGCTCCGCAACGGCGCGGCGTTGATGGTGGAGCGTTCGTACGGAGCCGGGATCGTGGCCGCCGTGCTCACGACGGCTTCACCGGCGTGGAACAACTGGTCGCGCGGCAACCCGAGCTGGGTCGTCGTGATGCTCGAGCTCGAGAGCCATCTCGCCAGCGGCCGGAGGCGGGCGGAGTCGCTCGACGTCGGGGACCCGGTATCGGTGATGCTCGACCCTGCGGTGGACGGAATCGAGGTCGATTTCCTCGTCCCCCCCGACGGCACGGTCGTCCATCAGGCCGCCCGCCCGGCCGCGGCGGGGCGGATGGAAGCGCGGCTCGACACCACCAACCCCGGGGCCTATGCGGTCCGCTGGCGACGGACTGACGGACTCGAGCGGGAACGGCTGTTCGCCGTGAACGTCGATCCGGACGAGGGGCAGCTGGCCCGCTCCGGGCGCGAAGGGCTCGAGAAGGTGCTGGCGGGAGTGCCGTTCACCTATGAGAATGCCGCGTCGATCGATCCGGGTGCCCGGACCCAGAACGGCGTGTCGTTGGTCACCCCCCTGCTGGCGATCCTCCTCGGCATCTTGTTGCTCGAGCAACTCGTCGCGTGGTTGTCGAGCTACCATCCCGCCACGCGGCGTGGTGCTGCGGCCTGATCCGGAATCCTCCCCTCGGAACTGTTCGTCGTCCACGCTCCCCGTCACGCCCCATCGTTCCCATCCGATCGCGCCTCCGACCCCTCATTCATGTCACCTTTCCCCATCCTCCCCTGCCTGGCTGTCACCGATGGTGTCAAGCACCGCGTCTCGAGCGCGCTGGTGGAGGGCTTTTCCCAGTGGTGGCAGATGCCGCTGTTGATCGCGGCGCTGGTCGCCGTGACGGCGTGGGTGGCTTGGATGTACCGGCGCGATGCCGCCGAACTGCCGCGGGGCGTAGGCCTCGTGCTCCTCGGGCTGCGGCTCGGCGCGCTGGCCACGCTCGCCGCGGCCTACCTCGACCTCGAGCGGATCGCCGAACACGAGGTGGTGTTTCCTTCGCGGGTGGCGGTCGTCGTCGACGCCAGTGCCAGCATGACGCTCCCGGAGGGGCTCGACGCCGGGGCCGAAGCCACCGCCCTCGTCGCGCCGACGCGCTCGACACGGGCCGTCGAGGTGTTGGAGCGCGGAGGCGTGCTCGCCGCCCTCGCCCCGACGCACGAGGTGTCGGTGTGGCGCTTCGACGCCGACGCCGAGTCGCTTACCGTGCTCCCCCGCACTTCTGAGGATGCTTCCGGCCCGGCTCCGGAAAGCAATGTCGCGCCGGAAGAGGCGAAGGAGCCACCGTCGGAGGGCGACTGGCGGCAGCAACTCCAGCCACGCGGTTTCGAGACCCGGATCGGTGAAGCGCTCGTACGCGTCGTCGATCAGGAGCCCCCGGGAACGCTCGCGGGGGTGATCCTCCTCACCGATGGCGGCAACAATGCCGGCGTCGATCCGGCGGCGGCGGCCGGACAACTCGCCAAGGCGGGGGTTCCGGTGTTCTCCGTCGGCACTGGCTCGGACCGCTTGCCGACGAATGTCCGTGTCGCCGATCTGCTCTCTCCGGCGCGGGTCTATCCCGGGGACCGCTTCTCCGTCCAGGGCTACCTCCAGGCCCAGGGGCTCGCCGGACAGACCGTGAAAGTCGAGCTGGCCGATCGGTCGGCGCCCGAAGGAGCCGACGACGGATCGGCGGCGAAGGGGGGCCGCGTCATCGACGCCACCGAGATCGTCCTCGCGGCCGACGGCGAACTGGCCGGTGTCCGTTTCGAGGTCCCCGGGCTCGAGGCACCCAGCCGCCACGAACTCGTCCTGCGCATCGTGCCGCCCGCCGGTGACCGGACGCCGGGGGACGATTCGCAGGTGGCCGAGGTCGAGGTCGTCGATCGGGTCACGCAGGTGCTCCTCATGGCAAGTGGGCCGACGCGCGAATACCAGTTCATGCGCAACGTCCTCGAGCGGGACAAGAGCTTCGCCGTCGACGTGGTTCTCGGGACCGCCACGCGGGGAGCTTCGCAGGACGCGCGGCGGATCCTCGAATCGTTTCCCACCACCGCCGAGGAGCTCTCCACCTACGACTGCATCGTCGCCTTCGACGTCGATTGGCGCTTGCTCGATCCGGCGGCACAGGCCAGGCTCGAGCGGTGGGTGTCCCGGGAATCCGGGGGTCTGGTGCTCGTGGCCGGCAACGTGTTCATGGATGCCTGGATCGCCGATCCGCAGACGACCGTCGTCCGCGGTCTCCATCCGGTGGAACTCCGTCGCGCAGGGCAGGGCCTCGTCGACGAGCCGGCCGGCTTCGAGGAGCCGATGCCGCTCCAGTTCACGCGGGATGGCACCGAGGCCGAGTTTCTTTGGCTGGCCGGGAGCCGAATCGCCAGTCAGACGGTGTGGAGCGAGTTCAAGGGGATCTTCTCCTGCTTCGACGCCACCGTCGCCAAGCCGGGAGCCACCGTCTACGCCCGCGTGGCGCCCCCCGGGAGCCCCGCGGTCGGCCCATCGGCCGAAGCCCGTGGTCCGATTTCCATGGCCGGGCAGTTCTACGGGTCGGGGAGCGTGTTCTACCTGGGGAGCGGCGAGACCTGGCGGCTGCGATCGCTCGAGGACGCGCTGTTCGAGCGGTTGACGACGCAACTGGTGCGCCATGTCTCGCAGGGGCGCCTCCTCGCCGGCTCCCGCCGCGCTCGGGTCCTCGTGGAGCGCGACCGATATCCGGTCGGCGCCACCGTGGTCATCCGGGTCGTCGCTGCCGACGGCGACGGTGGCACGGCTTTGGCCGGGGCGGTGTGTCGCGTCGCGGGACCGGATGGCGTGTCGGTTACCGTGCCGCTCTCCGCCGATCCCGGCCGGCCCGGGGTTCTCCAGGGGGGCTTCGTGGCCTCGCGGGAGGGGGGCTGGCGGATCGACGTCGATCTCGGCGACGGTTCCGGCGAGGTGGTCTCGCGGCGCGTCCAGGCCAGGCTTCCCGATCGGGAGCTCGAGCGGCCCCGCCTCGATCGCGGCCTCCTCGAACGGCTCGGGGGGATCACGGGGGGATCGGCCCACTTTCTCGTCGATGCCCCCTGGGGGCCGACGGAGTCGGCGGCGCTGGCCGCACGGATTCCTGACAAGTCGCGGCGCGAGTACGAGACCGGCGCCCCGGACGGCGCCTTCAAGCGCCGGCTCAACGCGTTCCTCCTCGCCCTCGGGGTCGGGCTTCTCTGTGTCGAGTGGATCCTTCGTCGTCTCGTGAAGCTCGCCTGACACCAGTCTCCCCCCCCGGAAAGCGATGCCCGCCGTTGGCTGCCGCAGGAGAGAGTATCGTGCCCCTCGACATCGCCTCCGCCGCCTCCCCGCCGGCACCGGCCCCGCTCTCGACCTCCGCCATCGCGGGGCTTGCGCGGATCCGTGGCCTCATCGAGGTCGTCCGCCGGCAGACGCGCGCCTGGGTGTGGATCGAATCGCTGGCGCTGATTGGCCTGGCGGGCGCGGCGGTGTTCTTCGGGACGATGGCCTTCGACTGGGCCGTGGAGCCGCCGGCCTGGGTCCGCCTGTTGCTCGTGGTCTTGGCGCTGGTGGGCTTGGTGGCGATGGTCTGGGGAAAGCTGTGGGGGCGGTTGGCGGTGTCGATGGGGGATGCGACTCTGGCCGCGCTCCTCGAGCGCGGGCATGCGGGATTCCGCGACAGCCTCTCGACGGCCGTGGAACTCTCCACCGGCCCGGTGGGCGATGTCGACCGCGGGCTCCTCGAACGGACGATCAGCGAGGCGGTCGCGGTCGTCGGCGAGGTCGAACCGGCTCGGCTCTTCCGGCGACGCCGGCTCGTGGCCACGGCGCTGGCCGGGGGAATGGCGGTTGCGAGCATCGTGGGGCTCGCATGCCTCCAACCGGCCGTGGCCGATCTGTGGACGCGGCGGATGCTCCTCCTCGACGACACCCCGTGGCCGCGGCGAACCGGCCTGGAAGCGGAGGGCTTTCCGGCCGGCATCCGCAAGGTGGCCCGGGGCACCGACGTCGATCTCCGCGTCAGGGCCGATGCGGCCCGCGAGATCCCGGACGTCGTCGATCTGCGCACGCGGTCCAGCCGCGGCGGCCCCTGGCGAACGGAGCGGATGGGCGTACGCGGGGGCGTGTCCGATGGCGTGCAGGCCTTCGGCCATCTCATCAAGGGCGTCAACGAGGATCTCGCCGTCGAGATCCGTGGTGGCGATGCGCGCCTGCGCGGGCTGCGGCTGGTGGTCGTCGATGCGCCGGCGCTTGAGTCACTCGATTGCGTCGCGACGCTGCCCGGCTATCTCGGCGGGGGAACGAGGGCGGTGTCGGCCTCGCGCGTTCTCCAAGTGCCGCGTGGGTCGACGGTCGCACTCCGCTTCCGCGCGACGAAGCCGCTCCGCTCGGCGGCCGTCGTGGCGCTCGAGGATGGCGTCGAGACGCGACTGGCCGAGGTGGGCGTCGGGGCTGCAGAGCCGTCCGTGCCGGAGTCGGGGAGCGACGGGCGTGAGATCGCCGTGGAACTCGGGCCGGTGGACGGGGAGCGGACGCTCGTCGCCCGGTTCACCGATACCGACGGCCTCGACAACCGCGAACCGATCTCGGTGGTGCTCTCCGCGGTGCCCGACGAGGCGCCTCAGGTCGCCCTCCGGATGCGCGGCATCTCGACCGCCGTCACCCCCCAGGCACGGATCCCGCTTGTGGGCCTCGTCAGTGACGACCACGGCCTGGCCGAAGCCATGGCCATCGTCGCCGTCAAGGACGGGGCGACGGTGAACGTACCGGTGACGCGCGTGAAGCCGGGCGTGCCGTTGGTCGAGTTCACCGACGACAGTCCGGAGGTGATCGAACTGGAGCCCCTCGCGCTCACGCCGGGAGCGGCGCTGTCGGTGCAGCTGGCGGCACGGGACGGCTGCACGCTCAGCGGCGGGCCGAACGAGGCAAAGAGCGATGCCTGGTCGCTCGACGTCGTCACGCCCGAGGCGCTGATGGCGATGCTCGAGGCCCGGGAGATTCTCCTTCGCCGTCGCTTCGAAAGTGTCGTCTCCGACCTCGCCCTGGCCCGCGAGCGACTCGCCGCAGGACTGGGCGCGAGCGTTCCAGGAGAGGGGAGGGCAGGGGGGGAGTCTGGGGAAGGGAACGGATCGGGCGGCGGGAGCGCCGACGGAGGCAACGGCTCGGCGGCGGCGGAGGTGGACGGCTGGGCGCTCGAGGCGGGGCGGCTCGCGGAGTCGGCTTCCCGCGCGGCCGGAGAGACCGGCGAGATCGCCCGCGACTTCCTCGCCATCCGCGGTGAACTCGACAACAACCGAATGCTCACCGAGGAGCTCGACGGGCGGCTCGTCGGCCAAATCGCCACGCCGCTCTCGGCGATTGCCGCCGGCGATCTCCCCGGGCTCGCCACGGCGGTGAGAGCGGCCGCAGCCAGCGACCGCGAGGCGATCGTCGCCCGTGCCGATCTTGTGCTGGCCCGGATGCGGGCCGTTCTGGATAAGATGATGGAGTTGGAGTCCTACAACGAAGTGATCGAACTGCTGCGCGGCGTGATCCGGACGCAGGAGGAGATCCGTTCGGAGACGCTTCGCCGTCAGCGTCAGCGGGCCAAGGAGGCGTTGGAGCGACCATGACATCGATTCACGCCTGCCGGCGGGGCCGACGCGCTGCCGTCGCCCTCCTCATTGTCCTCGGCTGGTTCTCGATCCTGCCGGCGTTTTCCCAGGAGCCGGCCAGTGGGCCCGCGCGCTCGGCGCCGGCCCAGGCGGGGGAGGATCCGGCGGTCCTCGCAGCCCGCGAGCAGGAACTCCTTGCCCAGTACCGCGAGCTCGAGAAGACGTTTCTCCGGCTCGCCGATCTCCTCGCGGCGAGCGATCCGCGCCGGGCCGCCGTGCTGCGGAGCGTGTTCGAACAGGCCCGCGATCAGGAGGTGGGGGGGCGGCTCGACACGATCGTGCAATTGCTCGAGAAGGGGCAGCTCCTCAAGGCGGGCACCACGCAAGCCTCGGCGATCGAGCAACTCCGCGAACTCCTCACGCTTCTCGAGGCAGGGGATTCCGATCGTCATCTCACCAACTCCAAGGAGGAGGTGAAGCAGTTCCTCGCGCGGGTGTCGAAGCTGATCGCGAAGCAGCGGGACATCGAGGGATCAACCGAGGCGGGGAGTCGCGAGGCGCAACTCCTCGACCGGCAAAATGCCCTCGCCGTGGAGACCTCGGATCTCTCCCGCGACCTCGGTGGATTCGCCAAGCGGATGGAGGTGCGAGACGCCGGCGGCGAGCCCGTCAAGGACGGGAACAACGGGAAAGAGGCGAAGGACGGCCAGAAGTCCGGCCCAGCCAAGGGGGATGAGCCAGAGGGAAAGGACGGCGCGGAGGATTCCCAGGCCGAAAAGCCCGCCGGCGAAAAGCCCGAGGAGGGAGCGAAGGATCCGTCCGCCGAGGCCGAGGCGGGGAAGCCTGGCGCCGAAGGCGAACAACAGCCGGGAGACGGGAAGCCCGCCGCGGAAAAACCGCCCGAGTCAGGCGACGGGGAGAAGGGGGGCTCGACGAAGCCATCCGCGGGAGGCGAGCCGGCCGAAGGGCAGGGGAGTGGCGAGGCGGGCGAACAAGGCAACCAGCCCGAGCCGCCCCCCGAGGGGGACGACGAGTCTTCGCGGGCGAAACGCACCCAGAATCGCCTCGAAGCGGCCGCCGAGCGGATGCGCAAGGCGGAGGAAGAGATCGAGAAAGCCAAACGCCGCAATGCCCGGCAGGAACAGGAAAAGGCGATCGAGGAGTTGGAGACGGCCCGCGCGGAGCTCGAGGAGATCCTCCGGCAGATGCGCGAGCAGGAGGTCGAACGGCTGCTTGTGCAACTCGAGACCCGCCTCCGTGCGATGCTCCGGGCCGAGAAGGCAGTTCTCGCCGCGGCCGAAAGGATCGCCGCCGAGCCGACGGCCGACCGGGAACGCGAACGGGAACTCGAGGCGGCACGGCTCGGCCGTGAGCAGTCGGCGATCGGCGCCGACGCCGTCAAGGCGCTGACCCTCGTCCGCGACGACGGCTCGGCCGTGGCGATCCCGGAGGCGCTCGAGCAGGTTCGCGACGATGCGACGCAGGCCGCCGCCCGCCTCGGGCGTGGCGACGTCGGCGGCACCACCCGGGGCATCATCCAGGACATCGTGGCGAGCCTCGAGGAGATGGTCGCGGCGCTCGAGAAGGCCCAGCGTGAGCAGCAGCAACAGCAGAAAGGGGCCGCCGGCGGCCGCCCCGCCGAGCCCGGGGAACAGCCGCTGGTCGACAAACTTTCCGAGTTGAAGATGATCCGGTCTTTGCAGATGCGCGTGAACACGCGGACGCGACGGTTTTCGCAGGTCCTCGGTGAGGGGGCTGAAACTGCGGAGGAACCCGAACTGCTCGACGCGGTCCGGCGGCTTTCCGATCGGCAGCGGAAGATCGAACGGGCGGCGCACGACATCGTCAGCGGCCTGACGGAATGAGGGGCAAGCGATGAAGGCATCAACCTGGAACGCGGCGATCACGGCGGCCTCGGCTGCCCGTGCGTCTTGGCTCGGGGTCCAGGCTCTCGTGATGATCGCCGTCGGATCTGCCGCCGTGGGCGCCGACGACACCCCGGCTCCGCCGGTGCCTGCCGCCGCGGATGGCGCGGATCTCGCCAAGCCCCCGACGTGGAAGATCCCCTCCCGTGAAGACGTCGAGCAGTCGCTCCAAGCCTGGCTCGAACGCTCCGGCCTCCCGCCGGAGCGGCGTCAGGCGGCGCTCGCCTTGTGGGGAGAGCGGGGCGCCGATCCCGCCTTCGACCGCCTCGATGTCGTCATGGGGGCCGTCGCCGAGGCCGACCCTCGCTGCCTGCCGGTGCTCGCCGTCGTGCCGGCCACGCCGGGAGTCCCGCCGGTGACGGCGGCAGCCCTGCCGGCCTGGGTCGCCGACGAGGCCACCGACGCTTTCGAGCGGGGGGTCGTGCGGCTCTGGTTGGGGCGGGAACTGGTCCGGCAGGAACGCTTCGACGACGGTTTGGTCGTCCTTGCCGGGCTCGAGCCGGAGGCGGTCGTCGATCCGGCCTCGCTCCTCTTCCACACGGCGGCCTGCCAGCACTGGTTGCTGCGGGCCGACGACTGCATCGCCTCGCTCGAGCGGTTGCTCGAGCGGTCGAGCGAGATTCCCGTCCGCTACGAGCGGGTCGCGAGGCTCCTGAGGGCCGACATGACGGGACTCGAGGAGGAGTCGCTCGATCACATCGCCAGGCGAATGCGCGACATCACTCGCCGGCTCGGTCAGGGGCGTGCCGGGCCGGTCACCCGGCAGGTTCAGGATGGGGTGATCGAGTCGCTCGACAAGTTGATCGCCGCCATCGAAGAAAAGCAGAATCAGCAGTCCGGCGGCGGTGGCGCGCCCGGGTCTGGCAACTCGGGGAACGGCAAGCCGATGGACGACAGCCGCATCGCCGGCGGCCAGGGGGCCGGCGAGGTGACGCGGCGCGATCTCGGCGACGGCGAGGGCTGGGGCAACCTCCCTCCCCACGAGCGCGAGCAGGCCCTGCAGCAGATCGGCCGCGAGTTCCCGGCCCACTACCGGGAAGCGATCGAGCAATACTTCAAGCGACTCGCCGCCGGCGAGGCGACTCCATGACCGGGGCAGGCCGAGCGTCAGACCACTCCCCTGCCGCGGAACCGAGGCATTCGATGCAGACACCATCCCCGACGACGTCCTCGCTCCCCGGGGGCCCACGCTTCCGGTGGAGCCCGCCGGGGGGACGATCGCTCCGGAGTCTGGTCTGGGGCGCCGTCTGGGGCGCCGTCTGGCGCGCCGTCTGGGGCGCCCTGTGGATGGGCGTTGTGGCGGGGGGGAATGTCGGCGCGGGGGAACCCCTTTCGCTTCGAATCGAGCAGACCGACGGAGGGACCGCGTCGGGCACACTTGTGGCGCTCGACGGTGCCGGGTTGCGGATCGATGCCGCCGGGCAGGAACGGAGCGTGCCGATCGACACCGTCCGTCTTGTGGAGCGGGAGTCACCTCCGAGGACAACGGCCGGTCGGGTGCGGGTCGCGCTCGTCGATGGATCGTGGATCGAAGGTGATGACCTCGCCTGGGACGGCACCGTCTTAACGCTCATCCGTCCGGACGGCCGGGGGGAGATTCCGGTCGCGAAGATCCGCAGCGTCGCCTGGCGGCAGGCCGATGACGATGCCCAGACGCCCGGCGGCGCCTGGTTGTCGGCGCTTCCCGAGACCATCGAAAGCGATCTCCTCGTCGTCGGCACCGCTTCCGCCCACGAGTTCGTCGAGTGCGCGATCAAATCGGTCGGGCCGGAATCGATCACGGTCGTCCTCGACGAGGAGACGATCCCCGTCAGGCGTTCGAAGGTGATTGGCATCCATTGGCTCCGCGGAGATCCGGCCACGAAGCGCGGGGGGGGCGGGAAGCCCGTGGCCTCCGTGGCGGTCGATCTCGTGGGAGGGGCGCTGCGGGCCGGGCAGATCGTCTGGAGCGCGGAAAAGCTTCTCCTCGACGGCGACATCAGCCTCCCCGGGGATGCGGTCGTGAGGCTCGATTGGGCGGCGGGGCGGACGATGTCGTTGATCGGGCTGGCTCCGGAGCGTCTCGACGTCGAGCCGTGGTTCGGTGAACTGGCGCGTGTTCCCGGGCTGGCCTCGTACTTCGCGCCGCGGGCCGTCGCTGCGGGAGACGGAGGTGCCCGTCCCGGACTCGTGATCCGCCCACGAACGCAGGCCGTCTGGCGACTGCCGCCGGAGGGGCGCCGGTTCCGGGCAACGATCGCTCCGGCCGGTGGCGGACGGGCGGTGGGAGGCTCCGAGGTGGTCGTCATGGTGGATGACCGGGAGGTGTTCCGCCGACGGGTCGACGCCGTTTCTTCCGAGCCTGGAGCGGCCGAGGGGATTCCGATCGATGTCGATGTGGCCGGAGGACGTCGCTTGGGCGTGACCGTCGACTTCGTCAGCGCTTCCGATGCCGGTTGCCCGATCCGTTTCACCTCCCCGGCGGTCGAACAATGAACTCGAGCTTTCTGCGACGGAACGGGGTGTCGTGGGGGCCGCGCTGTCGGTGCAACCGGCGGTGTGAAACGGCGGCCCGCTCGATGACGGAGATCGTCCGGATCGCCGCGTGGGGCGTCGTGTGGGCCATCACGCTTCTTCCCACGAACGACATTCCGGCGGCCGAGATCCCTCCGGCGGTGCGGGCCGCGGAGCAGGCGCGGATCGAGGCGATCGCGCGGGGGGCGAGAGCGGCCGTGGCGATCTTCGCGGGTGAAGCGGGGGGGGGCTCGGGGGTGCTCGTCAGCGCCGACGGCTACGCCCTCACGAACTTCCACGTCGTCCAACCGGCCGGCGTGGCGATGAAGTGCGGCCTTTCCGACGGCAAACTCTATGACGCCGTCCTCGTCGGACTCGACCCGACGGGGGATGTGGCGCTGGTCAAACTCGTCGGCCGCGACGACTTCCCGTTCGCGGAACTCGCCGACAGCGATCTGGTCGAGGTGGGGGATTTCTGCTTCGCGGCGGGCAACCCGTTTCTCCTCGCCACCGACCTCCGCCCCTCGATTAGCGCTGGCATCGTCTCCGGGACGCGTCGGTACCAATTCCCGGCCGGGACGATCCTCGAATACGCCGATTGCCTCCAGGTCGACGCCGCCATCAATCCCGGCAATTCCGGGGGCGGGCTGTTCGACGCGGAGGGACGGGTGATTGGGGTCAACGGCCGGGCCTCGTTCGAGAAGCGGGGACGGGTGAATGTCGGCGTCGGCTACGCCATTTCCTCGAACCAACTCCGCCAGTTTCTCGGCTGCCTCAAAGGTGGACGCCTCGTCGATCATGCCACGCTCGGAGCGACCGTCGCGACGGCTGACGACGGGCGGGTGGTCGTCTCCGACATCCTCGAATCCTCCGATGCCTACCGGCGTGGGCTGCGGTATGACGACGAGGTGGTGGCGCTGGCGGGCCGGCCCGTGCGGACCGTCAACGCGCTCAAGAACATCCTCGGCACGCTCCCTGCCGGGTGGCGGGTGCCGTTGGCCTACCGTCGTTCCGGACGCCGTCGCGAGGTCCTCGTGCGGCTCGCCGGCCTCCACACCTCCGGCGAATTGGCAAAGATCGTCTCCGGCGGCGCCGAGGCCGAGGGGCCCGAGAAGCCGCCAGGGGGACCGGGTGACGACGGCGAGGGGAAACGCCCCGGCCGCCCCGGCGATCCCGCCCCCCACGGCGGTGGAAAGCAGCCGGAGGTCGTGCTCCCTCCGCCGCTTGCCGGGCTCTATGAGCCGCGGAACGGATTCACGAACTTCCATTTCAACGTCGTCGAGCGGGATCGGGTTGCGCGGAGTGTGGCGGCCAGGCATCCTTTCCCTGCCGGCGATGCCCCTTGGGTGGTGTCGGGGCGTCTCGAGAAGGGGCAGCCGTTCCGGATCGAACTCTCCGATCAGCGTGCGACGATCGACCTGCCGACGGGGACCAGTTCGATCGATGCCACGGGCGAGCTTGATGCCACGCCGGCCCCGCCGGGAAGCGGAGGCTTGCTTGCAGCGCTCGTCCTCTGGCGGCGCCTCCTCCGCGAGGGACCTGGAGCGCTCGGGAGAACGACCTATTGGGGCACCGTTCCCCACTGGGACTCGGATCCACACAGCGGAGCGCCGGGGGGCGCGGGGGATGTGACCGCTGCTCCGGGCACCCCCGGCGGTGCCCGACTCGTCGATGTGCTCGATACCGCTGCGGCGTCGGTCGAAGGGAGATTCCTCGTCGCCGATGATGGCTTCGTCCTCGGCATCGATCTCTGGCCCACCCCCGATGCCGATCCGTGTGAAGTCCGCTTCAGCCCCGGCGAAGGCTTGCCGACGGCGATGGAGGTGCGCCATGGGGACGAGGTGTTCGGGAGGTTTCGCATCGAGCGGATCGACGTCGAGCCGCCCGCCGCGAGCGGCACGGATCCGGACGCCGACACGCCTGCCGACGGAGGGACGACATGACAGCCTGTCCGATGCACGCGATGGCCGCGACGCGGCGGTGGGCGGTGCTGGCTTTCCTGATGACGGCCACGGTCGGTGCCGCGACGTGGGGCGCGACGCCCGAAGAGACGATCGCCGGCGGCGCCAGACGCGTCGTGAAGCTCTACGGGGCAGGGGGGGTGCGCGGGCTCGAGGCCTATCAAACGGGGATCCTCGTCAGCCCCCAGGGGCACATCGTCACGGTCCTCAGCACGGTGCTCGATTCCGATGGAATAGACTGCGTGCTCGATGATGGCCGACGGTATCCGGCCACGCTGCTGGGGGCCGACCCACGGCGGGAGTTGGCGGTGCTGTCGATCGCCGGCGAGGAGCTCCCCTTTTACGAACTCCCGCCGTCCGATCCGCCACCTGCGGGCGAGGCAGGCAAGCCCGCGGCGGGAGTGTCGGTCGGAACCAGGGTGTTCGCCCTTTCGAATCTGTTCGGTGTGGCGGTCGGCGACGAGCGGGTGAGTGCCCAGCATGGGGTCGTTGCCGCCATTGTCCCGCTCGAGGCCCGTCGCGGGGCCCACGAAGCTCCCTACCGGGGCGACGTCTACATCCTCGACTGCACGACGAGCAATCCGGGCTCGGCCGGGGGGGCGCTTGTCGACTGGCGGGGGCGCTTGGTCGGCATGCTCGGGAAGGAATTGCGGGCGACCGCGACCGGCGTCTGGCTCAACTACGCGCTGCCGATCGACGAGGTGGCCCGCGGCTACCGGAACGTGCTCGGTGCCGGGAGCGAACTATCGCCGCCAACTCCCGATCCCGACGGGCTCCCCTACGACGTGGCGCTCCTCGGGATCGTTCTTGTCCCCGATCTGCTCGACAAGACGCCCCCGTTCGTGGAGAGCATCCGCGACGGCTCATCAGCCGCCAGGGCCGGCCTGCGCGCCGACGATCTGCTCGTCGCCGTCAACGGCCGCTCCGTGGCGTCGCGCGCGGCGGTCCAGCAGGCGCTGGCGGGCCTCGCTGACGGGGATCCGGTCCGGGTGGCGGTGATCCGGGACGGCAGCATCGTCGAATGTGATCTCGGTCCGAAGCCGCAGGCAGGCAGGAAACCATGATGCGACGAATGGCAGGGCACCCGCTCGGCACGGGCCGAGCGATCGGTGTGGCATGGTTGATCGCGCTCCTGGCGGTGGCGTTGTCGTCCGTAAGCCCGGCGGCCGACGACATCGACGGCGTGGGGCTCCAGGAAGAAGCCGTGTTCCGGGCGGCTGCCGCCGCCGTGGCGCCCGCCGTGGTCAGAGTCGAGGTGGCGGGAGTCTCCGAGGTCGGTCTCGGTGGGCCGGCCGAGGCCTCCCCTGCATCGGGCCCGTCGAGCGGACTGGTCGTCGGGGCCGAGGGCTGGGTCGTGGCGACGTCATTTGCCGTTCCCAAGGACGCGACCCAGGCCGTCGTCACCCTCCCGGGAGGCGTGCGGCACGTGGCCCGGGTGACCGGCCGCGATCTCGCCCGTGGTCTGGTGCTCCTCAAGATCGATCTCCCCGCGGGGACGCCGCCGCTGCCGGTCATGGAAGCGGTGCCGCGGGCGATGCTCTCGGTCGGTCAGGGCACGCTCGTGCTCGGACGGGCCTGGAGTGCGAGCGAACCGAGTGTCGGGGTGGGGATTCTCTCGGCCACCAACCGGGCCTGGGGGAGGGCCGTCCAGACCGATGCCTCCGTCTCGCCGGCAAACTACGGCGGGGCTCTTGTCGATCTCGAGGGGCGGGTGATCGGGGTGCTGGCACCGCTTCCCGCCGAGACGGCCGGGATGATGGCGGGAACGGAGTTGTATGACTCCGGGATCGGTTTTGCCGTTCCCTTGGAGGACATCCTCCGCGTCCTTCCCCGACTCCAGGCGGGGGAAACGCTCTCCCCCGGCATCATCGGGATCGGCTACGCCTCCCGCGATCCCTTCACAGCGCCCCCCGTGGTGGCGACCTGTCGCGCCGATTCGCCGGCCGGGCGCGCCGGAATGCGGGTTGGGGACACGATCGTTGAGGCCGGCGGACAGGCCGTGACCCGCGTGGCGGAACTCAAGCATGCCATCGCTCCTCTCTACGCGGGGGATACGCTCGATCTGGTCGTGGAGCGGGGTGAGGCCCGCAAGCGTGTTGCGGTGCGCGTCGAACTCGTCGCCATGCTTCCCCCGTGGCGCCGGCCCGTCCTCGGTCTGGTTCCCCGCCGTGTCGGGCCCGACGCGGCGGGGAACCCAGAGCCGGCAAAGCTCCCCGAAGGAGATGGCGAAAAGCCCGGCGTCACGGTGGCGTGGACCTGGCCTGACGGACCGGCCGCCCGGGCCGGGATCGTGTCAGGCGACCGGATCGTGTCGGTCCGCCAGCAGCCCGGTGAGGGCGGGGCGGAGCCAGCGTCGCTCGATGTCTCGTCGCCTGCCATCCTCGGTGGTTTTCTTTCCGGACTCGACGCGGGAACGGTCGTCGACGTGGCCTTCGATCGGGGGGGCGAGGCGAAATCGATTCCCGTGGCGCTGGCGGCGCAGCCGACGGCCGTGCCGATCGGGGTGCCCACGACCGAGGTCGATCCCGCCACGACCGCGGTGGAGCGACTCGGTGCCGCGGAGATCGTCCGACCGGCATGGGCGGTACTCCCTGCGGCGACGGCGCAGGCCCCCCTCGGCGTGCTCGTCTACTGCGGCCAACCCGCCGGCGTGGCGGGGATCAAGCCATCCCGGGCCGCGGAGATCGACGAAGCGTTGAAGCGTGAAGCCGAACGGTGGCGGGGGGCCGCGACACGGTATGGCGTCGCCGTCGTGTTGCCGCAGTCGTCCGACCCCCAGCGGTGGGGCCGCGAGGATATCGCCACGCTCGCGCGAACGCTCGACGGACTGCGGTTACGCCGGGCCATCGATCCGTCGCGAATCGCCTTCGCAGGGAGCGGCGCCGGCGGGGCCTTCGCCTGGCTCGCGGCCGAGGCACTCGGGCCTGCCGTACGCGGCGTGGCTCTCCTCGATGCCACGCTCCCGCGACAGGCGACGATCTCCCCGACCGAGCCGGGGCGGAGCCGGTCTGTCCTCATCGGCTCGCTCCCCGGTGCCGCCGTGAACCGCATCGACGACGACCGGCGTCGCCTCGAGGCGGCCGGGTATCCGGTCGGCCTCCTGCCCGATCTCGCCGGCGACGGACTGCCGACGGAGACGCTCTGCTCCTGGGTCGAGAGCTTGGGGGTGCTGTGACCGAGTTGGGGCGGGAAGCCTCGCGCTGCACCGCCGTGCCGGAACTGCGGATCCTGCTTCTCGACGAGCATGTCGTCGTGGTCGACAAGCCGGCCGGAATGCCGAGTGTCCCGGCCCGGACGCCGCACGATCCGCCCGATGTGGCCACGGTGCTCGCCGCTGGTGAACTGGCCGATGGGCCCCGTCCGGAGGCTGTTCATCGCCTCGATCGCGACACCTCGGGGTTGCTGATCCTCGCTCGGACAGGCCTCGCCCGCGCCGCCCTCGGTCGGGCGTTCGAAGGGGGGATGGTTCGGAAGTCCTACCGGGCGTTCCTCGCAGGAAGGCTTCCCGGGACAGAGGGGGTGATCCATCTGCCGCTGGCGCCCGATGCCGCCGCTTCCCCCCGTCAGCGCGTCGACCCGATCCTCGGGCGCGCGGCGACATCCCGATGGGCCTGGGTGGGCGGAGAAGGACTGCCCGAGGGCGTGACGGCGGTCGATCTGGTCCCTGTCACCGGACGGTCCCACCAACTCCGTGTCCACATGGCGTGGCTCGGGTGCCCGGTGCTTGGCGACCGGCTCTACGGCCAGGCTCCCTCCGGCGGGCGGCTGTGGCTCCATGCCGCACGGATCGAGTTTCCCCACCCGGACAGCGGCCGGGCCGTAAGCCTGCTTGCCCCCCTCGTCGTCGACTTTTGACGTCGTCGTGGGAGCAAGCGATGGCTTGATCCGGCCGGCGAGGCGGCGGGCACACCGTTGCCTCCGGGCTTTCGTGGCGGTCTCCGCACCGCTGCATCGAACTTCAGCATCCCGCTGCACGGAAAGTGGGCCGCGGGGGCCGTAACGCCGCCTTCCAATGGAGGATCACTGCCGGAATGCATCCGGGGATCAGGGATGAAAGCCCTGTTTTTTCAGCGTTCCCGCGGTGCACGGAGATTTCTCTCCAATCGCTGCGGCAATCGGCACACCGTTTGAATTACAGGTCTCTTCGGAGGTTTTCGGACCCCGTCCGAAGGATCGAACGCTGCGGAGGCGTTCGTCCCGGACCGCAACCCTTCTGGAGTGCCCATGCGATCCCTTTGTGTTTCAGAGTCAGCGGCCTGTCTCCTTGTCAGCCGGGTGGTGAAGTCCCTCCCGCGGTCGACGTCGGTGCTCACCGGCAGCGGAACAGTCGGAATGGCCCTCTTGCTGGCGGCGCTTTCGGGCACGGCCATGGCTCAGGACGCCACACCAGCGCCGCCTGCCATCCCCATCCCCACGACCGAGGAGATGGTGACGAATCTCTGGCTCGCGGCCGACACCGTCTGGGTGCTGATCGCCGGGATGCTCGTGTTCTTCATGAACCTCGGCTTCGGGTGCGTCGAGTCGGGCTTCGCCCGGGCCAAGAATTGCGTCAACATCCTCTCCAAAAACTTCATCGTCTTCGCCGCCACGGCGATCGCCTTCTGGTTCCTCGGCTGGGATCTGATGTTCGGCACCGACGCGGGGGGCTGGATCGGCAACTCCGGCTCGTTCATGGTTGGGGCGGCCGACAACAGCCCGGCCGTCGGCGACAAGTATGCCGGTGCCTATGGCTCGATCAGCTGGACCGGCGTCCCGCTGTGGGCCAAGTTCTTCTTCCAGTTGGTGTTCGCCGGGACTGCCGCGACGATCGTCTCCGGTGCCGTCGCCGAGCGGATCAAGTATCACACCTTCATCCTCTTCAGCTTCCTGATGGCCATCGCGATCTATCCGGTCACCGGGCACTGGATCTGGGGAGGCGGATTCCTCGCCCAGAAGGGCTTTTGGGACTTCGCCGGATGTTCTGCGGTGCACTCCGTGGGAGGCTGGGCGGCACTCACCGGGGCGATGATCCTTGGGCCGCGGATCGGGAAGTACTCCTCCGACGGACGCGTCCAGGCGATCCCCGGCCACAACATGTCGCTGGCCTTCATCGGCTGCCTCGTCCTCTGGTTCGGATGGTTCGGCTTCAATCCCGGCAGCACCATGAGTGTCGCCGGTGACGGTGGCCGGCTCGCCGCTCAGGTGGCGGTCAACACCAACTCCGCCGCGGCAGCGGCGACGATCACGGCCACGATCACCGCTTGGCTCCTCCTCGGGAAGCCCGATATCGGCATGACGCTCAACGGCTGTCTTGCCGGCCTCGTCGGCATCACGGCCAGTGCGGCCTATGTGACCGTTCCCGCCTCGGTGCTCATCGGAGCGGTCGCGGGAGTGATTGTCGTCTTCTCGGTCATGTTCTTCGATCGCCTCAAGATCGACGATCCGGTCGGGGCGACGAGCGTCCATCTCGTCTGCGGCATCCTCGGCACGCTCTGCGTCGGGCTCTTCAACTCGACCGACCTGTCGCAGTCGGTGGTTGCCGGGCCGTTCGGCTCGATGGTCGCCGGTGGTCCGAAGGCGGGCCTCTTCTACGGCGGCGGAGTCGAGCAGCTGTGGATCCAACTCCTCGGCGTCCTCGCCGTCGGGGCCTATGTCGCTCCGGTCTCGGCGATCTGCTGGTTCATCCTCAAGTTCGTGGTGGGACTGCGGGTCTCGCCTCACGAAGAGGTCGAGGGGCTCGACATCGGCGAGCATGGCAACGAGGCCTACCACGGCTTCCAGATGATCCGCACCGAATGACGGTCGACTCTCCCACCGTCCACCGTCGGGGGGTAGCAGAAGCCCCCCGACGGTCACGATCCAGAAGGATGCCCCAACGGCTTGGGTGGGCACTCCGCCTAGCTCACCCAGGCCGGGGCATTCTTCGGGTCATCTTCAGGAGCGTCACCAGGGCCGGGGAGTGAACCCCGGCCCGGATGCTTGGCAAGAGCACGCCCGACGGGGTGGCTCGCTCCTTCCCACGCGGGACGTGATTGCGGGTAGGCTGTCCGGGGGAGGTACGTCGTCGGTGAAGCTCATCATCGCCATCATTCAGCCGGCGCACCTCGAAAGCGTCAAGCTGGCGCTCTCGGAGGTGGAGGTCTTCCGGCTCACGGTCCTCGACGTTCAGGGGTTCGGACGGCAGCGCGGGCATGTCGAGAGCTACCGCGGCCATGAGATTGCGGTCAATCTCCTCCGCAAGGTCCAGCTCCAGATCGCCGTCAACGACGACTTCGTCGAGCCGACGATCGCGGCCATCGTCAAGGGGGGCCGGACGGGTGAGGAGGGGGAAATCGGCGACGGCAAGATCTTCATCCTGCCAATGGACGAATGCGTGCGCATCCGCACCGGCGAGCGCGGCCGCGAAGCGATCTGACAGCGGCACGACGATGGGGCGGGGTGCGTCAGCCCTGCTGCGGATGGAGCCGCGGTTGGCCGCCGAGGGCAACCCGATTGACCGCCGCGAGGAAAGCCTTCGCCGAGGCCTCGAGCGAATCGGTGGAGACGCCGCGGCCGCGGGCGATCTGGCTGCCGGGAGGAGCGCCGGCGGGCTGGAGCTCCACCGTCACCTCCGCCTGGGCGTCCTTGCCGACGGTCACCGCCTGGACGCGGAAGTCGCGGCAGACGGTCGCCACGCCGGTGAGCTTCTCGATTGCCAGGAAGATCCCGTCGATCGGGCCGTCGCCGGCGTTCACCTCGACGGAGCTCTCCTCACCCCCCTGGGCGACACGGAGCCGAACGCGCGGGGGCTGGCCGCTGGAGCAGGTGAGGTCGTAGCCGACGAGCGTGAATCGCTCCGGGAGATCGGTGAACTGATCCTCGCAGAGCGCGGCGATGTCGCCATCGTAGATCTCCTTCTTCCGGTCAGCGAGCACCTTGAAGCGATCGAAGAGGGTCTGGAGTTGTTCCGTGGTCAGTTGGTAACCGAGTGCCTTGGCCCGGTCGGCGAGGGCGGCTCTGCCACTGTGCTTGCCGAGGACGAGGTCGGTGCGATCGAGCCCCACGTCCTCGGGGCGGATGATCTCGTAGGTACTCCGCTCCTTGAGCATGCCGTCTTGGTGGATCCCCGACTCGTGGGCGAAGGCGTTGCGGCCGACGATCGCCTTGTTGCGTGGCACCTGGATCCCGGTGATCGTCGCTACGAGCCGGCTCGTGGGCACGAGCTTTTGGGTGGCGATCCGCGTCTCGCAGCCGTAATGATCGCGGCGGGTCCGCAGGGCCATGACGACTTCTTCGAGCGAGCAGTTCCCCGCCCGTTCCCCGAGTCCGTTGATGGTGCATTCGACCTGCCCGGCGCCCGCTTCGACGGCGGCGAGACTGTTGGCGACCGCCAGACCGAGGTCGTCGTGGCAATGGACGCTGATCACGGCGCGGTCGATCCCCCGGACGCGTTCCCGGAGAGTGCTGATGACGCGGTGCATCTGCTGGGGCGTGGCGTAGCCGACGGTGTCGGGGATGTTCACGGTCGTCGCGCCGGCGTCGATCGCCGCCTCGACGACACGGCAGAGGAAGTCGAGTTCCGTGCGGGCTGCATCCTCGGGCGAGAACTCGATGTCGGGGCAGAGTTGCCGGGCGCGTTGCACCCCGGCGACGGCCCGGGCCACGACCTCGTCCTCGGTCATTCGCAACTTGAACTCACGGTGGATCGAACTCGTGGCGAGGAAGACGTGGATCCGCGGCCGTTCCGCGCCGCGCAGGGCCTCCCAGGCGCGGTCGATGTCGGCATCGTTGCAGCGGGCCAGTCCGCAGACGATCGCCCCGCGGATCGTGGCTGCGATCTCTTTGACGCTTGCGAAGTCGCCGGGTGAGGCGATCGGGAAGCCGGCCTCGATGACGTCGACGCCAAGTTGTTGGAGCGCCTGAGCGATCTCCATCTTCTCGGTGAGGTTCATACTCGCGCCCGGGGATTGCTCGCCGTCACGGAGGGTGGTGTCAAAAATGCGGATCGTTCGAGCGGACGTCATGGAAGGGCCTCGGGGGGCGCTGGTGGGCTGGAGTCAAGGGACGGCCGGAATCGATGGCACGTCCGAGTCCGGGGGCGTCGGGCGCCCGAGTCGTCGGGCGGGGCGTCGGGTGAGTCGTCTGGCGTCGGACCCGCGACGGAGTCTGGCCGGATTCCTCGGGGGGGGAGCCGAATCGGGAAGTATAGGGAGTGGAGCGTGGTTGTGTAGAATCGAGGGTTGGCCGGCTCGCCTGCCCGCCGTTCATCGGAGCCTGACCGACCATGAGTGCGAGCGCCGCTGCAGAAGGCCGGAACGAGCATTCGGGCCGCCCGCACGGGGCGGGCTCGCCGGTCGGGAAGGCTCCCGGGGGGCGAACGCCCGCTGGAATCCTGGCGATGTTCCGCAGGGGATTGGGGGGCGGGGTGGCTTTGGCGCTCGGGGGCTTGGCGTGGTGGTGGATCTCGACCCACCACTTCAGCGGTGGGGAGCACCCGAGTGAGGAGCAGGCCACGGTGGGCGCCCAGTCCCCGGCCGCTGCACTCGCCGTCGAAGTTTCCCTGCCGGAGGGGGCCCGGGCTTCGGCCGGGATCGAGCTCGGCACGGTGACCCGGATGCCGATGCACGATCAGCTCACGGTTCCGGGCCGGCTCGATTACGACGCGCGACGCCGTCTCGACTACGCCTCTCCTGTCGACGGCATCATCTCCCAGGTCTTCGCACAGGTTCGCCAGCGGGTTTCCAAGGGGGATTCCCTCGCCGAGGTGTCGAGCCCCGCGGTGGGCATGGCCCGGGACGAGGTCCGCCGTCGCGAGGATGACAAGCAGATCGAGATCAAGGCTGCGGAGTGGGCCACGACCATTTCCGACAACGTCGAATCGCTCCTCGAGTCGCTGTCCCACAAACCCCCGATCGCCGATGTCGAGGTGATGTTCAAGGATCGGATCCTGGGAAGTAACCGGGAGAAGATTCTCGGGGCCTACTCGAAGCTGCTCCTCGTGGAGAAGGTCAACCGCAGCACCCGCGAGTTGGGGGATGGCGGGGTGCTCTCCGGGCGGATCATCGAGGAACGGACGAGTAACCTCGAGGTGGCGAAAGCAAACTACGACGCGGCCTGCGAGGAGGCGCTGTTCACCACCCGGCAGGAGAGGGATCGGGCCCGGGCGAGCCTGGCCCAGGCCGATCGGCTCGTCCAGGTGTCGAAAGAGCATCTTCGCACCCTCGTCGGCAGCCGGCTCGGTGCCGAAATTGCGGCGGTCGCCGAAGATGCCCCCGACAGCCCGGGCGATACCGGCTCGCTGAGCACGCTCGTGCTGAGGACGCCCTTCGACGGGGTCGTCGAGGATGTCTTCGTGGCTCGGGGCGAACGCGTACAGGGGGGGGATCCGATGTTCGTCGTCGCCGACACGTCGCTCCTCTGGGTGCGGGCCCAGATTCACGAACGGGAATGGACGGCCGTCGATGTCGTTCAGGGGCAGCAGGTCAAGGTGAACGTCCCGGGGGCCGAGCGTCATCAACTCGTGGCCCGCGTTCACCACGTCGGCGCGATCGTCGAGGCGGAGTCGCGAAGCGTGCCGCTCGTGGCCGAGCTCGAGAACGACGATGCCCATCTGAAGCCGGGGATGTTCGTCTGGGTCGATCTGCCCCAGGGAAGTGTTCGAGACGCCCTGGCCGTTCCTGCCGCAGCCGTCATGCGCCACGAGGGGGAGGCGTTCGTGTTCGAGCCGCTCACCGAAGGCCGCTACCGGCGGGTCGCCGTCACCACCGGCATCGACAACGGCGATCTCATCGAAATTGTCTCCGGACTCCAGGAGGGAGAGCCGGTGGTCGTCGGGGGCGCCTTCGTGCTCAAGAGCGAACTGCTCCTGGAAAAGGACAACTAAATGTCAGGGACAAAGCCTCCCTGGTCTTTGTCCACGCGAGACTCCCCCAAAAAGCCGAGGTTTTTCGGGTGTTTCAGCCGCCGCATCGAGCGGCGGAGCACTTTTGCAAAGGATTGCCGGTCGTCGGGCATCCCGGTTTCCGGGATGTGGATCGACGGTCGGCCGGTGGTCCGGACGGATCGGGCGGGCGGGAGCGGGGAGGACGACAGTGCTTTCAGGCCTCATCGAATGGTCGTTGTCGAACCGGGCCCTCGTGCTCGCGATGTTCATCCTCATGTCGGTGGGGGGGCTGTACGCGGCCACGCAGATTCCCGTCGATGCCGTGCCCGACCTCGTCAACATCCAGGTCCAGGTCGTCACCGAGGCCGGGACGATGTCGCCGCTGGAGGTGGAACGCTACGTCACTTACCCGGTCGAGCTGTCGATGAGCGGCTTGCCGCACGTCGAGGAGATCCGCAGCATCTCCCGGTTCGG
>CAJBCV010000272.1 GCA_903951635.1 uncultured Planctomycetaceae bacterium | reverse complement strand
TTCCCAGAGGACAGGGAAGGGGAGGGGCCGGTCCTGAAAATGGGCGATCGCCTCCTCGCGCGTCATCGAATCATCGGCGACGACGGCGACCAACCGCACCGGCACCCGGTCTGGCCCAGCGGCTCGGGCAACCTCGTCGGCAATCGCTCGCAACCGCGGCAGCGCCCCGTTGGAGATCGGGCAGGTGGGGGAAACGAAGACGACGACATCGACCGTCCGCGCTCCGTCGTCGAACGAATGCTTCCGGCCGTCGAGGTCGGTCGCCGCGATCACACCGGCTTCCCAGACGGAAGGAAGTGGCTCGGCCGACTCGAGTCGACGCAGAACGCCGAGGCCGAAAAGACCGACGAGCGACATCAGAATCGCGGCCATGACACGCGAGCGACGCAATTCAATCACGAGGTCATCTCCCGGGAACGAGTCAACTCCATCATCGGTGCATGGAGACACGCCGGCAACATCGATTTCAGACTACAATCGGGGTGTCTTGGGTCTGGATTCCTGCTCCGTGTGCCGGTCGATGGATAAGGGGATCATGATGACGGAGAACCAATCATGCTCGTAAGGCTTCTCATTGCCCTGCTCGTCGTAGTGCTGTCGCTCCCTGCCGCCGCGGCGGAGCCGCGCGACACGATTGCCCGCGAGAATGCCCGCGAGGGCTCGCTCGATTGGCAGCTCACGAAGGTGGGCCTGCGCAACGATGTCCGCGCCCGCGGTATCGAGGGCTACTGCTCGCGGCAGAGCGTCAAGGCCGGCGAGCGGATCGAGTTCTTCATCTCGACCGACCCCCCCGCCCGCTTCCGGCTCGAGATTTTCCGCTTGGGCTACTACGGCGGCCGCGGTGCCCGACTGATGACGACCCTCGGGCCCTTCGAGGGCGTGACGCAGCCCGACCCCGAGCCCGGCGAAAAAGATCTCCACGAGTGCCGCTGGGAGGCCTCGACTGGGCTTGTCATCCCCGCCGACTGGGTAAGCGGCGTCTACCTCGGCAGGCTTTCGGTGATCCCCCCCGACGACACGACAGCCGCCTGGCAGAGCTACGTGACCTTCATCGTCACCGACGACCGCCCCGCCGACATCCTCTTCCAGTGCTCCGACAACACCTGGAATGCCTACAACGCCTGGCCGAGCAACTTCTCGGTCTATACCAATCCCAAGGGCACCAGCGGCCCGTGGAACGACGTCAGCTTCGACCGCCCCTACGGCCGCTACGCGCAGCACACGAGTGTCGTCAACGATCCGCTCTCGATCGGGGCCGGTGAGTTTCTCTCGTTTGAATACCCGTGTGCGTATTTCCTCGAGCAGCACGGCTACGACGTCAGCTACGCCTCCAACAGCGACCTCCTCACGCCTGACAGGGGGCTGAAGTGCAAAGCGTTCATCAGCGTCGGCCACGATGAATACTGGGACCGGCGGCAGTTCGATTCGGTCGTGGCGATGCGCGACGCGGGGGTGAGCCTCCTGTTTCTCTCCGGCAACTCCGTCTGCTGGGTGACGCCACTTCGCCAAAGCCACGACGGCCGCGACCACCGGATCATGTTCCGCGGCGGCCCGTATGGCGGCGACACACCGACGGCCCTCGAGCGGGCCCGCGTCAACGGCCCCTTCCCGGAGAAGGGCCCCGACGAGGGCTATCTCATGGGGGCCCGCAACGTCGAGCCGGTCAACGGCGGCGGCGACTGGATCTGCACCAAGCCCGACCACTGGATCTTTGCCGGTACCGGGATGAAGTCGGGCGACAGGATCCCCGGGCTGATCGGCTGGGAATACCATGGCAATCCGCCGGAGGACATCCCCGGCCTCGAGATCGTCGGGGCGGGGACGGCGCTCGTCGGCGGGGTGCAGCCGCAGCAGTGGACCGCCACGATCTACCCCGGCCCCAAGGGCAACCTCGTCTTCAACGCCTCGACGATCTTTTGGTCGCAGGGGCTCTCCAATCCTCCCGGGCACACGCTGCCATGGTCGCACTGGACGCGCCCCCACGGCCCCGATGCCCGCGTTCAACGGATGACCCACAACGTCCTCGCTCAGGCCCTCAGCCCGCGGGGGAGCGAAGGAGTGACCGTTGCCGACGCACGCCGCATCCACGACGCCCCCCCGCACGCCGCCTTCAGCGATCTCGTTCGCTGGCGCGATGCGTGGTGGTGTGTGTTCCGTGAGGCCGAGGGCCATGTCGGCGGCGACGGCACGATCCGCGTGCTCACCTCGGCGGATGGCGGCACGTGGGAATCGGCGGGGGTCGTGGCGGAAGAGGGCATCGATCTCCGCGATCCGAAGATCTCGGTCACCCCCGATGGCCGGCTGATGCTCGTCGCGGGGGGAAGCGTCTACAACGGCGGCACGAAGCTCCTCGGCCGGCAGCCACGGGTCGCCTTCTCGGCCGACGGCCGCGATTGGTCACCGCCACAGCGCATCCTTGCGGAGAACGATTGGCTGTGGCGCGTCACCTGGCACGACGGCACGGCGTATGGAGTCGCCTATCGGACCGGAGCCCCGGAGGGGACGGCGGAAGACACCGGGGAGTGGACGACGACGCTCTACAAGAGCCCCGACGGGATCTCCTGGCAGCCGGTGACCGTGTGGGACATTCCCGGCCGCCCCAATGAGACAACACTCCGCTTCCGCGCCGACGGCACCGCCTTGGCGCTGGTGCGACGGGAGAGTGGCGATCGCCAAGGCTGGTTCGGAAGCGCCGCGCCCCCGTACCGCGACTGGACCTGGCGGAGCATCGGCCGCCCCGTCGGCGGGCCGGAATTGCTCGTCCTCGCCGACGGCCGGATCCTCGCCGCCGGACGGGATTACCGGGAAACTGGGCCGGTGACGGCGGTCGACTTCCTCGATCCCGCCTCCGGGGCGTGGCCCGCGGAGGTCACGCTGCCCAGCGGCGGCGACACGAGTTATCCTGGCATGGTGGAACATGACGGCCAGATCTGGATGAGCTACTACGCGACGCACGAGGGGAAGTCGGCGATCTATTTCGCCAAGCTCGTCGTGCCGCCCCCCGGGGGAGAGTGATGGGCACACGGACCCCGCACGCTTGTCTGATGCGGGCCGCTTTGGCGCTGGTGCTGTGCCTCCACGGCAGCGTTCCCATCCGTGCGGCCGAGCTCCCGGCAGCCCCTGTGTCTGACGAGCAGTTTTTCACTGCCACCGTCCTACCGGTGCTCGAGGCACGCTGCTTCGCCTGCCATTCCCACGACCACGAGATCAAAGGGGGCTTGGCCCTCGATTCGCGCCGTGGCTGGGTGCGGGGCGGGGACCAGGGGCCGGCGATCGTTCCCGGCTCCCCGGAGGAATCACTCCTCATCGAGGCGATCCGCCACACAAACCCCGAACTGCAGATGCCCCCAGAAGGCGTAATCCCGGCGGAGGAACTGGCCCACCTTGTCGACTGGGTGCGCCGCGGCGCTCCCGACCCCCGTGTGACGGAGGTTTCTCCCGAGGAAGCCTGGAAGGCAAAGCTCGCCGAACGGGCCACCTGGTGGAGCCTCCAGCCGCCGCGGCCAAGCGCGCCGCCGACCGTCGCCGATCCGGCCTGGCAGCGGGAGCCAGTCGATCGCTTCATCCGCGCGAAGCTCGACGCCGCCGGGATCGAGCCGGCGGCGCCGGCCGAACCGGACGTCCTTCGCCGCCGGCTGTCGCTGGTGCTCACCGGCCTGCCGCCCTCGTTCCACGGCTCGATTCCCCCCAGTGCCTCCACAGCGGAGGTCGTCGATGCCCTCCTCGCCTCGCCCCATTTCGGCGAGCAGTTCGCCCGCCACTGGATGGATGTCGTCCGCTACACCGACACCTACGGCTACGAGTGGGACATCGCCGCCCGCGGCTCGTGGGACTATCGCGATTACCTCGTCCGGGCGTTCAACGATGACATCGGCTTCGACCAACTCGTCCGCGAGCAGATTGCCGGCGATCTCCTCCCCGAGACGCGTGTCGACAGGGCCGCGGGGCTCCACGCGAGCCTCATCGGCCCGATGTTCTACCATTTCGGCGAGCACCGCCACGGCAGCAGCCTCGACTTCAACGGCATCCATCAGGAGATGATCGACAACAAGATCGACGCCTTCTCCAAGACGTTCCTGGCGATGACGGTGGGCTGTGCCCGCTGCCACGATCACAAGCTCGATGCGATCTCCCAGAAAGACTATTACGCGCTCGCCGGCATGTTCATGACGCCGCGGTGGACGCCCCGCGACCTCTCCCTTCCCGACGTCAACGCTCCGTCGATCGCCGCGCTCGAGCGCCTCCGTGGCGAGATCCAAGCGCGCCTCGCCACCGCCTGGGCCCACGAGGCGACCGCGTTCTCTGGCGCCACGATCCGGGAACGCCTCCGGGCCGATCCCGACGGAACAAAGGTGGCGTCGATCGACGACGTCAGCCATCCGCTCGCCAAGCTCCTCGAAGCTGCCGCGGAGCCAGGGGCCGACGCCAACGTGATGGTGCCTGAAGCCTGGAAAACGCTCGCCGCGGAATGGCAGGCCGCCCGTGCGATGCGGCAGGAGGCCAATGCCCGCTTCCATCGACTCTTCGATCCGGCGCAGTCCGGTCTGCCGGATGGCTGGGGCGCTGAAGGGGAGGGGATGGCCCACGGCCATGTCGCCGCCGGCACCGTCCGCGTCGCCCTCGAAGGGGACGCGCTCGTCGCCGGAATCCTCCCGGCTGGCCACCATACCCACGCCCTCTCCCCAAAACTCCCCGGCATCCTCCGCCTTCCTCCCCCGGAGAGCTTTCCCCGGAAGTGGGTGAGCGTGCAGGTCGCCGGTGGGGAGTGGGCGGCGAAGCTCGTCGTCCCGCAAAACGCGATCCTCAATGAGGGGAGCGGTGGCCCAGTGTTCTTCGACTCCAAGGCGTCTCCGCAGTGGCAGGCTGTGTCGCTGACGCCAATGAAAAACGGCGTCACGAGGGTGCTCACCGAGATCGCGACGACCGACTTCAATCCAAACTTCCCTCCGCGGACAGGGCTCGCCACCGCCGGCGGCGTGACGCTCCCGGCCACCGATGACGGCGTGGGAAAAAAGAGCTGGTTCAGCATCACGGGGATCGTGTCCCACGACGAGCCCGGCACACCGCTTCCCGATCTCGACCTGCTTGCCACGCTTTTCAAGCGGGAGGCGCCCGCGACCGAGAACGCGGCCTGGGATGCGGTGGTCGATTGGCTCCGCGGCGCCGTCGATCGCTTCGCCGCCGGGAAAGCCACGGCGGGCGATGTCCGGATCCTCGACTGGATGCTCGCCCGCAAGCTCCTCCCCAACGACGCCCTGGCACTGCCTGAGATCGGGGGAGTCGTAGCGCGGTACCGGGAGGTCG
>CAJBCV010000271.1 GCA_903951635.1 uncultured Planctomycetaceae bacterium | reverse complement strand
TGCGCCGATCGCCGTCGGTGACAGGGGCACGGCCGTTCCCGAGATCGACCCGGCCTCGGCCGGGAGCGTGATGTCGCTCGTGATCGGATCGCTTGCCATGCTCGAACGCCGCCGGAAGCTCCGTGCGGCCGATGCCTCCCCCACCACGGTCACCGCCTGATTGCCATGGAAAAGAAACGTCGCGTCCTACTCGTCGGCTGGGATGCGGCGGACTGGAAAGTGATCTCACCCCTGGTCGACATGGGGCTCATGCCCCATGTCGGCCGGCTGGTGGAGAACGGCGTGATGGGAAATCTCGCCACGCTCCAGCCCCCGCTCTCGCCCATGCTCTGGACGAGCATCGCCACCGGAAAGCGCCCCCTCAAGCACGGGATCCACGGCTTCTCCGAACCCGATCCCCATTCGGGCACCGTCCGCCCGATCACGAATCTCTCCCGCAAAACGAAGGCCGTCTGGAACATCCTCAATCAGACCGGCCACACCTCGCTTGTCGTCGGCTGGTGGCCGAGTGCCCCCGCCGAGCCGATCCGCGGCGCGATGGTGTCCAACCACTTCCAGCAGGCGGTCGCCCCGCTCGGCAAGCCCTGGCCTTTGCGAGCAGGCACCGTCTACCCGCCGGAGTTCGCCGCCGATCTCGCCCACCAGCGCCTCCATCCCCATGAGCTCGATGGCGATCTCCTCCGGCACTTCATCCCCAAGGCCCCGGAGATCGATCAGGAGAAAGACAAGCGGCTCGGCACGCTCGCCAAGCTGATCGCCGAATGCACCGGGATCCACTGGGGGGCGATGCATCTGTTTGAGAAAGTGCCCGACTGGGATTTTGCGGCCGTCTACTTCGACGCCATCGACCACTTCAGCCATGGCTTCATGCAGTATCACCCACCGAGACTCGAGTGGGTGAACGAACGCGACTTCGAGCTTTACAAAGACGTCGTCAACTCGGCGTACTGCTATCACGATCTCATGCTTGGCAGACTTCTGCAGCTCGCCGGCCCCGAGACGACCGTGATCCTCGTCAGCGACCACGGCTTCCATCCCGACCATCTTCGCCCGAAGAGCGTGCCGAACGAACCGGCAGGCCCTGCGGCCGAGCACCGCGATTACGGGATCTTCGTCGCCAGTGGGCCGGGGATCAAAAAAGACGAGCTCGTCTTCGGCGCCTCCCTCCTCGACATCGCCCCCACCCTCCTCTCCCTCTTCGGCCTCCCGGTGGGGCGCGACATGGATGGCCGGCCGCTGCTGTCGATCTACGAGGCCACGCCCGAGATCGAATACTTCGACTCCTGGGATTCCGTCCCCGGCGAAGACGGCCGCCACCCGCCAGACACGCAGATCGATCCCGTCGACGCCCAAGAGGCGATCCGGCAGCTCGTCGATCTCGGCTACATCGACGAGCCGAGCGAGGATGCGGCCGAGGCGATCGCCGAGACGACCCGCGAGCTGCAATACAACCTCGCCCGCTCCTGCGTCGATGGCGGGCAGGTCGCCCATGCGGCGGCGATCTTCGAGGAGCTTTGGGAGACGTTTCCAGACGAAAGCCGATTTGGCGTCCATCTCCTCCAGACCTACCTCCAGCGGAAAATGCCGATCGAGGCCCGGGCCACGCTCACGAAGCTCCGCGAGCGGAAGCGCGAGGCGATGGAACACGCAAGCGAGAAGGCGAAGGCGCAGCTGGCCGAGTGGAGGGAGAAGTTCCCGGCCCCGGCAGACGCTCCAGCCAACGCCGAAGGCATCGACTGGGAGAAGCTCGACCAGCAGGCGAAGCGCCGCTTTTCGAAGCTCCAGCGTACCAGCGGCGTCAATCTTCATACGCTTGCCTACCTCGAAGGGAGCGTGCTGGCGCTCGAGGGGCGGCACGAGGAAGCGATCGAGACGCTGGCGCTTGCCGAGAAGGTGCAGACGAACAACCGCCCCTCGCTCCTCCTCAAGCAGGCCGATGTTTTCCTGCGGACGCGAGACTGGCCCCGGGCCGAAGCCGCCTTCAGGGCCGTCGTCGACCTCGACCCGATGAATGCCCACGCCCATTTCGGACTGGCCCGGGTCGCGTTCCGCCGGCGCGATTGGCAAGCCGTGGTGAGCGAGGCGCAGACGACGATCGGCCAGTTCTACACCTACGGGCCCGCCCACCATCTCCTCGGACTTGCGCTCTGGAAGCTTGGGAACACCGACGACGCCTTCACGGCCCTTTCCAAGGCCGTCGACGTCAACCCGATCTTCCCCTTGGGCCACCGTTCGCTCGCCCGCTTCTACCGCCTCGTCCGCAGGGATCTTCCCGCCAGCCGCCGCCATCAGCACCTCGCCCGCGAGGCGCGGCAGGTCGCCCCCGGGATCAACAGCCCCCTCTCCGGCACCGCGCATCTCGAGGAGATCCGCGATCGTTTCCGCACTTCCGACGGCGACGACACCTGGACGCCCTCCAAGGCTCCCCATCCGCTCCCCCCCCGCGCCGAGACGGTGGTCGTGGTGACGGGGCTGCCGCGGTCGGGGACCTCGATGATGATGCAGATGCTCGCCGCGGGGGGCGTGCCGGCCTTCGCCGACGATCATCGCCCCGCCGACGAGAGCAACGAGCGCGGCTATCTCGAGCACACCCTCGCCCGCCGGCTCGCTGTCGAAAGCTCATGGGTGACGCAGGCCCGCGGCCAGGCGGTGAAGGTCGTGGCGCAGCTCGTGCCCCATCTCCCCCGGCAGGAGAAATACCGGGTCGTGATGATGCACCGGCCGCTCGGGGAGATCATCGCCTCCCAGAAAAAGATGCTCGGCAGGCTCGGCAAGGATGGCGGGCGGATCACCGACGAGGCGCTGGCGGAAACCTTCGCCCGCCAGGTGAACCAGGTGCGCTCGATGCTCGTGCAACTGCGGAAGGAGGGGATCGTCGATGTCCTCGACGTGAAGTATCACGACGTCCTCGAAAGCCCCGCCACGATCGCCACCCGCCTCGCCACGTTCCTCGGCGCGGGCTTCGATGCCACCAAAGCCGCCGCCGCCGTCGACCCGAGCCTCCGCCACGAGCGCGCCTGAGGCGGAAAAGGTGGCTGGCAGCGGTTCATCCCTCCCTGGAATCCACCTGCCGACGATCATAGACTAGGAATCTAACCAGGAGCGATTTCATGGCCGAAACCATAGGGATATTCGACGCGAAGACGCATTTTTCCGAGCTCGTGGAACGCGTTCAGTCGACCGGGCAGCCAATCACCGTCACCAATCGGGGCCGGCCCGCGGTCGAGATCGTCCCCTGTCGGGAATCTGGTGCCCAGCGGATGAGCCGGGGCGATGCCTTCCGCGAAATTGCCCGCCTCCGCGCGGAGCTACCGCCAATCAGCCGCGACGAGCTCCGCGAAGCGATCGCGGAGGGCCGCCGCTGATGGCCCGGTGTCTGATCGATGCGAGCGTCACGCTCGCCTGGCTTTTCGACGAAGGAGGCCGCGGCCCCGCCCTCGATCGGCAGATCGAGCGGCTCGAGCTTGTCGCGCCGTGGCTGTGGCGACTGGAGGTCGTCAATGTGATCCTTGTCCGCGAACGGCGTCGCCAGATCACGCCGGCCCAGGGCACCCGATTCCTCGAGGCGCTCGAGGGCGTGGCGGTCGAGATCGTGGGCGAGCCGGTCAATCGTTCACTCGGCAGCCTGGCACAGACCGCGCGGCCCCACCAATTGAGTGCCTACGACGCGGTCTATCTCGATTTTGCAATCAGCCTCGACCTGCCACTGTTCACCGATGACCACAATCTTCGCACCGCCGCGCAACGCATGGGAGTGACGGTGATCCAGCCCGACGGGGCCTGATGGAGGCGCAGGGCGGCTTCACTGGATCTTCATCCCCGCGATGAAGTCGAGCAGGCTCGCGAACTGGGCGATCGACAGGTCGGCCACGAGCCCCTCGGGCATGACGCTCGTCGGCAGCTTCGATCGCTCTTCGATGGCCGACTTGGCGACCCGGTGCTCCGCGCCCAAGGCGTCGCGCATCACGAGCAGTTCGGCCGCC
>CAJBCV010000270.1:0-15000 GCA_903951635.1 uncultured Planctomycetaceae bacterium | reverse complement strand
CCTCTCGTCAGGGGAGGCTTCAGCGTTCCGCGGCGAGGACGACGGGCAGTTCGAGCCGATGCCCCTCCCTCTCAACCGTGACCAGCACCTGTTCTCCGGGGTTTTTTGCCTCGATCTGCGAGAGAAAGTCGTCGGCATTTTTCACCGGCACCCCCGCGACGGCGACGATCAGGTCAGCGCCACTCCGGTCGATTCGCTCTGTTTCGGCCACGAAAGGCCCCTGCCGCCGCCGCTCGCGAACGACCTTGAATCCCCGCATCCCGGCGTGTTCGGCCGGTCCGTCTGGCACCAGCGAGGCCACAAGCAGGCCGTGGTCCGTTTGATAGACCCTCGCCACGCCCGCATCCGGACGGATCACCTTCCCCCGCTCGATCAACTGGGGGACGATCCGCGCGAGCGTCCCGACCGGGATGGCGAACCCAACCCCGGAACTCTGCCCGGTGCGACTGGCGATCGCGGTGTTCATGCCGATCAGCCGACTGGAACTGTCGAGGAGCGGGCCCCCGGAGTTGCCCGGATTGATTGCGGCGTCGGTCTGGATGATCGACTTGATCGTCCGCCCATTTCGAGCCGGAAGCGAGCGATTGAGGCTGGAAATGATGCCGGTGGTGAGCGTTCGCTCCAGACCGAAGGGATTGCCGATCGCGAACACTCTTTGGCCGACGCGGAGATCATTCGAGGTTCCGAACCGGACAGGCTCGAGGACCTCCGCCGGCGCCGCGACACGGATGACGGCAACATCGGTGGCCGGGTCGTGGCCGACGATCGTGGCAGCGTGCGACGAACCGTCGTAGAGCATCACTTGGATTTCCTTCGCCCCCTCGACAACGTGGTAATTCGTGAGCACATGCCCTGACGTGTCGACAACGATGCCCGACCCCGCCCCCTCGGACGGGACCTCAACGAGAAACAGCCCAGCCGAGACCATCGCCTTGGTGTTGATGTTCACGACGCTCCGGTTGACGGCGTCGTAGACGGCGATGTTGGTGAGTTCCTCCGGCGTGAACCCGCGCCCGCCGTCAGGGGCCGCCAGCGGAGGGATTCTCCGGGACGCCTCGGGGAGCGTTGCCGTCCGTGCTGGCGGGAGGGGCGCTACGCCCTGGGCGGAGGCCGCCACGGAGAACGCCGCGATCCCGGTCGCCACAAGCCCTCGGAAAAACTGCCCGCTCGGCGGCACGACGAACGACACCACGGGAGGCGAACCGTTGAAAAACCGCATGGCATTCCTCTGGGCGAGCTGGTGGTCGGGCAGCTGCTGACGACGTGATCGGCCGGCAGACGGCGAGTATGGCGGCCAAACTCTGACAGACCAACATCGCCTCCGCCATGCTTTTTAAGGGGAAGCCCCAGCTCACCGGCCGTTCGCCAAGCCCCGTCCGGAGTCGAAGGGCGAGCGTGGCGCCGGCACGACCGCCCCCCGGCCTGAGCCCCAACCGCGCTCAACAATCTTCGAAATGTGGGCGAATCCCGTGGAGATCGGCGTTGGCGGTAATGGGGGGGAGTAAATATGCTTCATGAGAGGCCGAGGTTGCATGACGCATCCGGCCCTTCTGGAGGGACCATGTCGAAGCCCATTCTCCCGGCGACCGTCTCCCTTGTCATCGGCGCCTTGGCGCTGATGCCGTATGCAGCGGCCGCCGACGACGGCGTCGCGGTGACGTTCGTCGAAACCTTCCAGCGCGACGAAGCATCGCTGCCCGTCTCCGCGGTTGGCCTGCGTCCCACGGCCGTCGCCGAGACGACCCAGCCGACCGATGTCGTCGTGCTCGTCGACACCTCCGCGAATCAGTCGGGGGAGCACCGCGCCAACGCCACCCGGGCCGTCACCGCGTTGCTCGAGAAGGCCCGCGACGACGACCGTTTCCTCCTCGCTGCCGCCGACATCTCCTGTGCACCCTTTGCCCAGCAGTTCGTCGGCCCGCGTTCGCCGGGGAGCCGGGCCGCCTTGGCCTCCCTCGAAGCCCGGACGCCGCTCGGTTCGACCGATATGGTGGCGGTGCTGGAGGGGGCCGCCGACCTCTTCGAGGCCTCGCCGGCGCCGCGAACGATCGTGTACATCGGCGATGGGCCGGGGATCGCAGGGGTCGACACCGCCGAGTTCCGCCACCTGCTCACGACGCTCAAGAACAAGCGGATCAGTGTCTCCTCGGTGGGCGTCGGGCCGGCCGTCAACTGGCCGAGTCTGGCTGCCATCGCCAACGCCACCGGCGGCATGCTCATCGTCCCCGACGCGACGATCTCGCCGTCGGATGCGGGCAGCCGGATGGCCAGCGCCGCTGTTCAACCGGTGGCGTGGCCTGAGGATGTCGTGCTGTCGGCCGAGGCACCCGACGCGCGGCTCCGCATGCTGCCTGGACACCTTCCCCCGCTCCGCACAGACCGTGACTCCGTCCTCCTCGTCGAAGGGGGCCTCGAGGGCGCCCGGCTCGACTTCGTCCTCGAAGCGCCGGCCGGCCGTGACGGTGCGATGCGGCAACGGCAGACCGAGGTCGCGATTCCGGCTGCGGCACCGATCCCCGAGAATGCCTACGTCGAAGAGCTCTACCGCAATGCCCGCGAGACCGACGGCGTCTACCTGCCGACCCTCGGCCGCGAAGGGCTCGACGTCGCCCGGAACGTCATCCGCGGCGAGGCTACGGCTCTGGTGAAGATGGCCCGGCAGGCCGAGGCGTCGGGAGCCCATGGCTCGGCGATGCGCTTGGCCTATGCCTCGCTCCGCAAAGATCCCGACAACGTCGATGCTTGGGTGATGTTCACAGCCGCCCAAAAGGGGCTGTTCGAGGAGGAGCAGGCTCAGCAGGCCGGGGGCGACCAAGACGACGCCCCGGAAGGACGCACGCTCCCGGCCCCGGACGACGATGCGGCGATCGGGTTCGGGGGCGAAGGTCTGCCGCAGGTCGAGGCTCAATTCCCGGACGGGGCTCCGCCGACGGGGAACGACCTCGGTGCCGGTGAACAGCAGAGTGAACTGGCCGACTTCGCCCGGATGCGGAAGGTCCGCGCTCAGCAGATCGAACAGGAAGTGGCGGTCCGACTGCGGAACGCCCGTCAGACCTGTACGGTCGATCCTGACCGGACGCGCGTCGATCTCAAGGAACTCCAACGGCAGGTTCTGTCGTCGGAGGACCTCGACACCGCCACTCGAGACCGCCTCTGCCGGCAGATCGAAATCTCGATCCGTGACTCGATCATCCGTTCCCGGGAGCGGGCTGAACGGGCGCTCGTGGCCGATCGCAACCACGCCATCGCCCAGGAGCGATCCCGGCTCGATGGGGAGCTGCGGCGGCGCGAAGACCGCATCAAGCAACTCACGGAGCGTTACCACGCCCTCGTCGAGGAGGGGATCCGCGTCGGCTACCAGCAGCCGACCGACAAGTTCACCGAGGCCGAGCGGATCGTCGCCAAGGAGATCGGGGAGCAGGCTCCGCCGCTGTACGCCAACCGTGGCGTCCCGATGACGGCCCGCGAGATCGGCGTCACCGCGCCGCTCGTCGCCCGGATCCTCGACTACGACACCGAAAACGTCCGCATCCGCCGCGACAGGCAGCGCGGATTCATGGACGTGCTCCACCTCGCGGACATCGCCGCGATCCCGTTCCCGGACGAGCCGCCGATCATCTATCCCAGCGCTGCCCGGTGGCAGGAGATCACCCGGCTCCGCGAGAAGTACAAGTCGGTCGATCTCGGGAATCCCGGGAGCGCCGAGAAGCGGATCTATGAGGCCCTCGACAAGCCGGTCGAAAACTTCGAGTTCAACGAAACCTCGCTCCGCGATGTCGTCGCCCAGATCAAGGACTCGCAGGGGATCCCGATCGAACTCGACCAGAAGGCCCTCGACGAGGCCGGGCTCGATCTCGACACCCCCGTGACCAAGAATATCTCCGGCGTGTCGCTCCGCTCGGCGCTGCGGCTCCTCCTCGGTGAGATCGACCTCACTTACCTCATCAAGGACGAGGTGATGCTGATCACCACGAAGGAGAAGGCTGCCGAGAACATGATCATCAAGGTCTATCCGGTCGCCGACCTCGTCATCCCGGTGGGGATGATGGGAGGCGGTGGCATGGGTGGTGGTATGGGTGGCGGCATGGGCGGCGGCATGATGGGTGGCATGGGTGGTGGTATGGGCGGCATGGGCGGTGGGGGCATGGGAGGCGGCATGTTCCAGGTCGCCGATCCCGGCAGCGGTGAGCGTGTCGGCTTGCGGGACAAGCCGGGAACGAAAGCCCAGCTTCCAAAGAAGCCTGCGACAGACGCCGCGGCGACCGATCAACCGACGCCTGCCGACGAGCCAGCGAAGCCCTCAGCCCGCGCCGAAGTCGCCACCGGCAATGACCTGGGACTCCCCGAGGAGGTTCTCGGAGCCCGCGATCTGCGCGCTGCCGTCAAAGCCTTCCTCGTTCCGGCCGGAAAGGCTTCGGCGGAAAAGGGGCAGACCGCTGACGATGGCGTTCCTACCGGCGAATCCGTCGCCGCTAGGGCGAGCGCCGGCAAGCTTGCCAGGCTACGGATTTCGGCCGTCGAGCTCGGGAATACCGGGCGCTTCGATCGGGCTGCCGAATTGATCTCCGCGGCCGTGAACTGCGGCCAATCGGAGCCGTGGATGTACGAGGCGCTCGCCGTCGCCATGGAAGCGGCGGGGAAGCCGAAGACGGAAGTCGAGCGGGCTCTCATGTCGAGTGCCGACTTCGCCACGTCTCCTACCGATCTCCTCTCCTTGGCGCAGTGCCTGGCCCGGTTCGGAGCCTCGCGGCAGGCGATCCGGCTGTGCCGTCAGGTGGCGACGATCGAGCCTTCCAACCGCGAGGCATTCGCGCTGGCGATGACGATCGCCTCCAAGGAGAACGACCTGGCGGCCCTCAAGTGGGCGTGCGCCGGGGTGCTTGCCAATGAATGGCCGGTGGGCCAGCAGGAGGTGGCGACCCGCGCCGCACGTTTGGCGAAGGCGTCGATCGCCGGCCTCGAGAAGCAGGGGAAGCTCGAGGAAGCCGAGGCGTTCCGAAACGCGGTCGACGAAGCCCTCGTGCGTGACGTCGAAATCGAGTTTTCGTGGAATGGCGATGCCGACATCGACATGGTCGTCGAGGAGCCGTCCGGGACGGTCTGCTCGGTGGCGTCTCCGCGGACGACGTCGGGGGGAACGCTCCTGGCCGACACCGACGTGCCCGCCGATCCGACGAATGCCACTCAGCGGGAACGCTACATCGCCAGCGAGGCTTTCCCGGGGACGTATCGTGTTCTCATTCACAAGGCCTACGGCAAGGTGACGGCCGACACCGTCACGGTGCAACTGACGCTCCATCGGGGCACCGATCGGGAGCAAAAGATCCGCCGTCAGGTGCCGATCGGCGCCGAAGACACCGTGTTCGCGATCGACCTCCCGGAAGGGCGTCGTCGCCAACCGCTGTTTGAGGCGCAGGTCTCCCAAGATGTCGCCTTCCAGCAGAACGTCGGGAAGGCGATCCTCGCCCAGCAGCTCAAGGGGATGAGCGATTCTTCCGCGGCCGACGCCCTCGCCCAGAGCCGGGGTGCCACCGGCAATCCCACGACCGGCCTACCGCAGCTTCCCTTCACCCGCGGGGGCGCCACCGGCTACCAGCCGGTGATCAGCAACCTCCAGGAAGGAACGAACATGAGCGCCACGGCGGTGGTCTCCGCCGACCGTCGCTATGTCCGTGTCCAGGCCGTGCCCTTCTTCAGCGGCATTGGCGCCGTCTACACCTTCAACTTCTCCGGTGGCGGTGCCCGTGGCACCGGCGGCGGTGGCGGTATGGGTGGTGGCGGTATGGGCGGCGGTGGCATGGGTGGCGGCGGCATGGGTGGCATGGGCGGCGGCGGTATGGGTGGTGGCGGCATGGGTGGCATGGGCGGCGGCGGCATGGGCGGTGGCGGCATGGGTGGCATGGGCGGTGGTGGTATGGGCATGGGTGGCGGCGGCATGGGCGGTGGCGGCTTCTGCTGGGTCGCCCGCGAGGTCTATGGCGACGACAACCCCCGCTGGCTCCTGTTCCGCACCTGGCTCAAGACCGAGGCCCCCACGTGGCTCCATGATCTCTATGGCAGCCGCGGCGAAGCGTTCGCGGCCTGGATCAAGGACAAGCCCGCTGCCAAGGCGGTGGTGCGTGCCCTCATGGACACGGCGCTTGCCGGCAGCGAGGGAAGCGAGTCCCGCTGACGGTCGTCATCCCAATGCCCACCTACGGAGTGATCCTCGCCGCGGCTGGCCAGAGCAGCCGTTTCCAGGACGCGCATTACAAGAAACCCTTCGCGCCGCTGGCGGGCCGGGCTGTTTGGCTCCACTCCGCCGAGAAGTTTCTCGAGCGGAGCGATGTCAAGCAGGTCGTGATCGTCGTCTCGCCCGAGGATCGCCAAGCGTTTCTCGAGAAGTTCGGGGCCAACCTCGCCTTCATGGGCATCACGCTCGCGGAGGGCGGTGCCCAGCGCGGCGAGTCGGTGCGGAACGGGCTTGAGAAACTCGATCCTGCGATCGACACGGTGGCGATCCACGACGCCGCCAGGCCCTGCATCGCGGCCCCGTGGATCGACGCGGTGTTCTCTGCCGGCGCGCGGACCGGGGCGGCGATCCTCGCGATCCCGGTCGTGGGCACGCTCAAGCGGGTGGGACCGGACAACTCGATCGTCGAGACGGTCGATCGCACCGGCCTGTGGGAAGCGCAGACGCCGCAGGTGTTCTCCCGCAAGGTGCTCGAGAAGGCCTATGCCGCGAACCCCGGCAACCAATCGACCGACGAGGCCCAACTCGTCGAATCGGTGGGGCAGAAGGTGACGGTCGTCCGCGGGTCGCCGATCAACCTCAAGATCACGTCGCGCGAGGACCTCCATCTCGCCGAGCAGGCCCTCAAGGCGATGCCGAAACCGAAGCTCTCCGGGCCCAATCACCCCTTCGCCGACGACGGGATGTGGCGTTAGCTGGCCCTCGAGGAGCCCACGATGGCGACCGATCTGCTCTCCGATTTCGAGGCCCGCGGCCTCGTCCACCAATCGACCGACGCCGCCGCGCTGCGGGGCTGGCTCGCCACACCGGGCCGCCGCGTCTACGCCGGGTTCGACCCCACCGCCGATAGCCTCCATGTGGGGCATTTGGTGGCGCTCGTCCTCCTTCGCCGTGTCGCGGCCGCCGGCCACGAACCGGTGGCGCTCGTGGGTGGCGCGACCGGAATGATCGGCGACCCGAGTGGCCGCAGCGAGGAACGCAATCTCCTCTCGCCGGCGGAACTGGCCGCCAACGTCGCCGGGGTCGAGCGACAGATCCGCGGCATCCTCGAATCGGCCGGGCAGCGGGTACACGTCGTCAACAACGGCGATTGGATGCGGGGCGTTGGCTACCTCGAGTTCCTCCGTGACGTCGGCAAGCACGTGCCGCTGTCGCAGATGATCGCCAAGGATTCGGTGAGGAGCCGGCTCGAACGCGACGGCGGTCTGTCGTACACCGAGTTCAGCTACATGCTCCTCCAGGCCTGGGACTTCGTTCACCTCTCCGACGCCCTCGACTGCCGGCTGCAGATCGGCGGCAGCGATCAGTGGGGAAACATCACCGCGGGGATCGACCTGGGCCGCCGGCTGCGGTCGCGCGAGCTCCATGGGATTACCTGCCCGCTGCTGACGAAGTCGGACGGCACGAAGATGGGAAAGACCGCCTCCGGGGCGATTTGGCTCGATCCGAAGCGCACCAGCCCCTACCGCTTCTACCAGTACTGGATCAACCTCGACGACGACGATGCGGGCCGTTGCCTGCGACGCCTCACCGAGGCATCTCCCGAGGAATGGATCGCTCTCGACGACGCCAGGACCGCCAACCCGGCCGCCCGCGAGACCCAGAAGAGGCTCGCCGAAGAACTCACGAAGCTGGTCCATGGCGAGAGCGGCCTCTCGGCGGCACGGGCCGCAACGGCGATCTTCTTCGGCGCTGAGTTTGACGGCCTCGACGACGCCCAGCTCGCCGAGATTTTCGCCGATGTGCCGAGTTGCGAGTTTCCCCGTTCGTCCCTCGATGGTGAGGGGCTGACGCTCATCGACGCGCTGGTGCGGACGAACCTGGCGGCCACGAACTCGAAGGCCCGGCAGACGATCCAGCAAGGGGGCGCCTACGTCAACAATCGCCGGATGGCGGACGTCGGCCAGCGCCTCACCGCGGCCGATCTCGCCGGCGGTAGCACCCTCGTGCTCCGCTCCGGAAAAAAATCGTACGCCGTTGTCCGCTTCACGAGAGGCGATTGATCGACGGCAGCCCCCCAGCCTCCCTTGACGCGGTGCAGCCGGCCGGCCTACTTCCTCCCCGGCCATTCCCGGCCGGAGGAAGTTCCCATGCGCCATCTGCTCCTCGCCGCCTCCCTGGCCGGCATGCTCTCGGCCCCCGCGATCGAGATCCACGCCCGGGCCGATGATGTCGCCCCCGCCACCGAGGATGAAAAACCTGCGGTGACGCTCGAAAGCCGGCTGACGACAGGCCTCAAAGCCCGTCGGCCGGAGGATGTCGAGTTCGTCGAGCGGGTCGCCGAAATGGTCCGCACAGGGCAGCTTCCGGCGAAGGTCGTCGATTCGACCTACCTGTGGGCGATCCGTCGCCGCCAGTCGTATCCCTTTCCGGCGTTCCAGCGAGCGCTGAGAATCCAGGCCGACCGCATCGGTATCGCCATCGACTGAGGCCTTGTTCACACCTCTGGCGGCGTCAGATCGAGCGCCGCAAAGATCCGCCGGTCGGCGAGTGACGTGGCGATGAACGCCGCGCCATCGAACTCATGACGGTGGCTGTGGCCCCCCGGCACGGCCACGGCGACCGCCCCTGCGGCCACAGCCGCCTTGCAGCCATTGTGCGAGTCTTCGAGGACGAGCATCTGCCGCGGAACCACCCCCAGGCGTCCGGCCGCGGCGAGATAGATCTCCGGGTGCGGCTTCCCCTCGCGGACATCCTCGCAGGTGAGCACGAATCCCATCCGGTCAAGGAAGCCGACGCGGCCGAGGACGTCGTGGGCAAAGTCGGGGCCACTGCTGGTGGCGACGCCGAACGGGATGCCGGCTGCAGCCAGGTTGTCGAGGAGCGCCACCGCGCCAGGCATCGGCGCCAGGCGGGCGTCGAGATAGGACGTGAAGATTTCCTTTGTCTCGGCGGCGAGCCCCTCGACGGTGTCGTTCAGACCGTGCCAGTCGATCATGATCCGCAGCGACACCTGCTGCGGCCGCCCCATCATCCGATCGAGCAGTTCGGGCTCGAACGGCTTGCCACGGCGGCGGAGGAGTTCACTGCCAACGTCCTGATAGAGCTCCTCGGTGTTCACCAGGAGTCCATCGAGATCGAACGTCACCCCTCGGGGAGCCGGGATCGGCAGCACGAGGCCGGATTGAAGAGCGGAGGAGTGGCTCATGGTGGGATGTCGGTGGGAGGATCGAGGCGGTGGACAGCATAGCCGCCAGCGACGTGGAGAGGCGCGCCTGGCAGTGGAAACGGCTCGAGGGCGTTCACGGGCACGATGATGTGATCGGCGCCGTACTTCCGGGCCGCGGCGAGGAGTCGATCGGCCCCGAGCGCAGCCGTGCTCGTGACGAGCGACTTGAGCGAGCCGTCGGCCGAGAAGCAGGCGACGATCCGCTCCCGCCAGGCGAGGATCGACTTCGCGTCCTGGGGGATGTCCTTCCAGTTCACCACCTCTCGGCGACCGGTGTACCAGTGGAAGCTGGTGGCCCCGCGCGGGGTGAGGAAGCAAGCGTCGGCCGGGGTGTGATCCCGCACCCAGGCACACACCTCCCGCCAGGCGGCCGCCTGGACCTTCTGATCGGCCCGAGCCACGAGCCCCGTCCGCCCCGGCAGGGGCCAATGCCGGCTCTCGAAGGCGACATCGACCATGAGCATCGCGATGACGGCGATCCAGCCGAGCCGGCGCCGCGTCGCCCCGCCGAGGCCCTCCCGGAGCGTGGCGATGGCTACGAGCGCCAGGGCCAGCGGCACGATGCCATCGGCAAGCCGAAACCAGTAATAGCGAAGGAGGGCGTAGGTCGCCGTCGGCCAGATCACTTCCAACAGTGAGACGGCACAGCCGGCCATTGAGATCCCAAGCGCGGCGGTCGTGAAGATGGCCAACCTCGAGCGCGACGGCGATCTCTCCGCCATCGGCAGGAGAAGCCACCAGAGGAGGATGGCGAGGCAATGGCGGGCCACGAGGCCCTCGGCGAAGGTGCGGACGAGGAGGTGGTGGGGCAGTCGCTCGACGACGTAGGTGAACGTCGCGCTCGCCCGCTCGGCGTTGTCGGTTCCCGCTGAGAGCCCAAGCGCCGGCACGACCCCGAGCGCGGCCAATCCCACGCCGACCGCGACGGCCACCCCGCCGGCCATCGAAAGCCCTCGGCTGCCGGCGCGACGCCCCGGCCCGAACCAGTCCATCGCTGCCGCAGGGACCAGCGCCACCATCGCCCAACCGCCGACGAGCGGATGGAGCGCGGTGGCCGCGCCGAGCCAGCCCCAGGCCACCGCCGACCGCCCCCGGACAAACCAGCCGACGCCGACGAGCACGAGGGCCCAGGCAAAAACCTTCGATTCACAACCGCCGATCACCCACTCCCCTGCCGCAGGAGTGTGCCGCGCGGCGAGCGAAAACAGGGCCGCTGCCACGATTCTCAAGCCGACCGTCGGGAGGATCGCGGAGGCGAGAAACGAAAACCCGGCGGCCAAACTCGCCCACCCGAGCCAACGGCCGACCCAGGCGGCCGTGCCGAGGGGCAGCGCAGCCGCCAGCGGGCCGAGGAGTCGATAAAAGACACCGTGGGCCTCCGGCGACTCGAGGAAGAAGTCTCCGGCCCCCCACGACGGATCCCAGGAATGCCGGGCGCGGGCGAGATAGTGGGCTTCGTTGGTGTCCGGGGTCGGCCAGGCCCCGGCCGCCGCGAAGATCGCGGTCATCGCCACGATCTCGAGGCCCAGCCGCGCGGCGAGCCAGGGAGCCGACGGCCGTGCGACGGCGGTGGGGGAGGCGACGCTTTCCTCGGGCATGGCTCGGTCCTATAACCGGCGCCCGCGGGGAGTCCGCTCCACCGTCAGGTCCGTCAGGCAGGCCCCGTCAGGATACCCAGTCTCCATGGATCACTCCTCCCCGCCCTCTGGCGGCACTGCCGGCCTGTCCCAGGCGACGATTCTTCGCCGGCTCATCCGTGAGCAGACAATCGCCATCCCTGGGGCGCCGATGGCGCTGGTGGCCAAGCTCATCGAGCGGGAGGGCTTCCCGGCGATGTATCTCTCCGGCGCCGTTCTCTCGGCCGGCGTCCACGCCGTCCCCGACATCGGCCTGATCACGCTCGACCAACTCGCCGCCCACACCCGCATCCTCTCGGCGGCGGCCGACCTCCCCCTCGTCGTCGATGCCGACACCGGCTTCGGTGGCCCGCGGGAGGTGGAAGAGTGCGTCCGTGTCCTCGAATCAGCGGGAGCGGCGGCGATCCAACTGGAGGATCAGCAGGGGGCTGCCAGTGGAACAGGCGGGACGAAGCGCTGCGGCCATCTCGCCGGCAAGCAGGTGGTGTCGCTCGCCGAGATGGCGGAAAAGGTGGCCGCGGCCCGGGCCGGGTGTCGCAATCCTGACACCGTGATCATCGCCCGCAGCGATGCCCGCGGCGTGGAGGGCCTCGATGACGCCCTGGCCCGCCTCCACGCCTACCGGGACGCGGGTGCCGATTGGCTGTTCCCCGAAGCGCCGCGGGATCGGGAGGAGTTTGCCCGCATCGGCCGGGAGTTTGCCGACGAGGCGCCGCTCCTGGCAAACATGACCGAGTTCGGCGTCGGTCCGCTCCTCACCGTCGACGAGCTCTCCGACTTGGGCTTCGCGGCGGTTCTCTTCCCCGTCACCCTCCTCCGCGTGGCGATGCAGGCGATGCACGCGGCCCTGGC
This sequence comes from uncultured Planctomycetaceae bacterium, assembly GCA_903951635.1. Lineage (GTDB taxonomy): Bacteria > Planctomycetota > Planctomycetia > Pirellulales > UBA1268 > QWOP01. The sequence continues at coordinate 3,110 of CAJBCV010000270.1, read as the reverse complement.
CGTCATCGCCGACGAAGGGACGCAGGAGAGCCTCCTCGACCTCATGCAGACCCGCGAGGATCTCTACGAACTCCTCGACTACGACCCGGCCGATCCGCAGGCCTGGCTCGCCGCGCACTCGAACCAGCTCGCCGCGCACTCGAACCAGCTCGCCGCGCACTCGAACCAGCTCGACAAGCAGCCCCGCACCGTCCCCCGAGGAGACGCCTGATGACTGCCCCTTCCCCCCGCCCATCTCAGGCCCCGGACGACTTCGCCCGCGGTCTGGCCGGAGTCGTCGCCGGCAAGACGGCGATCTGCTCGCTCGACGGTGATCTCCGCTATCGCGGTTATTCGATCGCCCCGCTGGCGGAAGCGGGAGACTTCGAGGATGTCGCCTCTCTCCTCCTCCACGGCGAGCTGCCGACCGCTGCCGAGCACGCCGCGTTCACCCGTCGGGTGCACGAAGCTGCCGCGTCGATCGATCCGGCCGTCATCGAAGCGCTGCGGATCCTGGCCGCCCGCACCCCCAACGCCTCACCGATGGATGCCCTCCGGACCGGCGTCAGCATCCTCGGGCAGATCGAGCTCGATCAACAGCCCGGGCCTCGTGCGGCGCTTCTGTCGCAGGCAGAGCGGCTCCTCGGCCAAGTGCCGGCGATCCTCGCCGCCTGGCTCGATCTCTCCGCCGGCCGGCCCGTCGCCCCTTGGCCGGAAGGCTCGATCGCCGCGGCGCTTCTCGAGCGGCTCACCGGCCGTGAGCCCAGCGCCGAGGAAGTCTCGATCTTCGGCACGACCCTCGTGCTCTACGCCGAGCACGAGTTCAACGCCTCGACGTTCGCCGCGCGGACGGTCGTCTCGACCGGTTCGGACATGCATTCAGGGATCGTGGCGGCGATCGGGGCGCTCAAAGGCCCGCTCCACGGCGGGGCCAACGAACAGGTCCTCGAGGCGTTGGCCGAGATCGGTTCCCTCGACAAGGTCGTTCCCTGGCTCGAGGAACGGTTCGCCGCCAGGAAAGTGGTGATGGGATTCGGCCACCGCGTCTACAAGGATGGCGACGTGCGGGCGAAGATCCTCGGCGGTATGTGCAGCCGGCTCGTCGGCGATGGCGAAGGCGAAGCGCTCGAGCGCCTGGCCGACGCGGTGGAGCGGATGATGCTCGAGCGCAAGAATCTCCGTCCCAACCTCGATTGGCCCGCCGCCCGGGTCTACCACGCCCTCGGCCTGCCGGTCCGCGTCTTCACCCCGATCTTCGTCGTGGCGCGAATGAGCGGGTGGACGGCGCATGTCATCGAGCAGGTCGGCGACAACCGGATCATCCGCCCGCTGTCGATCTACAACGGCGTCGCCCCCCGCGACTGGGTCGCTCGCGTCGCACGCTGACGCCCTGCTTCCGCCGGAAACAGCCGCGGCCGCCGCGGTGGGGATTCCCACCGTGGCGGCCGCCTGCGTTGTCACTGTTCCGGTCGATCACCCGCGGAGGCCTTCCTGACCAACAGCGTCAGGGAAGGACCGTCGTCGGGGCCGCCACGGCGGAGGTCTGGGCTGCCGTCGGCTGGGCCGCCGCGGGCTCACCCGAGGTGCCAGCCTGCCCTTCGACGGTCGCCTGAACGGTCACCACGGGCACCGCACCGGCACCGAGATCGGTGGAGATCTGGATCTGCCGCTCGATCTTCCCGGTCGCCTCGCCGGCTTGGAACGTCACCGGAAGGATGTGGACCGGGGCGGGATTCTCCTTCACCGGGCAGGTGATGCAGCCGTCGGGGCCACACTCCACGCCGGTCACCTTGAAGGGGCGATTGGCCCGGACGACGACGTTCTTCGTCACCGAGCCACCGGGCTGCACGCTCCCGAGGGCCAGCAACTGCGGGCTCACGGTCACCTCGGCGACAACGCGCCCCTCGACGTCCATCGGGATCTGCGGGGCGCGGGGGTCGTTCGTCACCAGGAGCAGTTGTCCCTTGACGTACCCGGCCGGTGCCTCGGATTTAAGGCTCAAGGTGAGGTCGTAGGCCGACTGCGAGGAGGTGTGGAGTGGCGGGGAGAGCGTGACGGCGAAGTTCGAGTTGATGCTCCGCACGTCCTTGATCTCCCACGGCGTGCTGCCAGAGTGGGTGACGCGCACCTTCCTTTCGGCTCCCTTGCCGAGATCGACGTTGCCGAGATCGATGAACGGCGGATCGAACGTGACGTCGCCGCGGATGTTCCCCGTGACCCGCAGCTGCACCTCGGCGAAGAACGGCTTGTCGAAGGTGACGGTGAGCGTCGCCCCGTGCTGGCCAAGGAACGTCTTGGTGTTGAACGTCGCCACGACCTCGGAGGTCTCGTGGGTCTTGAGGTCCTTCTTGGTGATCGTCGGCGTCGTGCAGCCGCAGCTGGTGCGCACGCCGACGACGTGGAGGTCTTCCTTGTATTTGTTGCGGAACACGAACCGGTGTTCCGTCTTCGCCCCACGGGCGACGTTCCCGAAATTGTGGCTCGTCTCCGAGAACATCTGCTTGGCCCAATCCTGGGCCCGGGCCGGTGCCGCACCGAGCAACAGGAGCCCGAAAACGACGAGGGGAAGAGCGAGCTTGCCGAAGACGGGCCGGGCGGCGCACATGGGCGTGTCACCAGAGGGTGTGCGGCTGGCGGAAGGCGTGGCCGCGTAAGACGTTGCGAAGAGTACGGATGCCATGGAAGAGGAGTCAACGGGGCTCTGGGCGGGCTGGGCGGACAACGGTGTCCTCCACTTCCCAAACATTCCCCGCCGGGAGGTCCCCGGGGGGTGTCCAGGGCTGTTTCCCCCTGGAATTTCCTTGTTTTGAGCGCCAGGACCGCTACAGCCCAAAGGGTTTGCTAGGATGGGAAAGTCGATCACCGGACGGCTCCCCAGCCGTTCCGGAGCGACCGGGCCCGGCGTGGGCCGGCCCGGACAGTTTCCCCCATCGCCGGCTCAGGGTCGGTTTCCTCTCGAGTTCGGCTCGGTTCCTCCGGTGTTCCCGGTGGTTCGAAGCCAAGCCTGACGAACCGGCCACCGAGGTGCCGATGGAGGGAGTGACGAAGCCTTCGATCCCTGACCTCGGTCAGTGGTCGAGAGACCAAAGGGGGCGTACCGGTTTCGACCGGATGCAAGAGGTTCAGATTGC
>CAJBCV010000269.1 GCA_903951635.1 uncultured Planctomycetaceae bacterium | reverse complement strand
GCGACGGTGCTGTCGACGCTTGCGAGCGTGAGCGTTGCCGTGGCGGTGTTGACGCCGAGGGCGAGAGCGCCGGCTTCGACGAGGGCGTTTGAAGCGGGTGCGGCGACGACGGTGGGAAGGTCGCCGGAGCCGGTGATGTCGAAGGTGGCCGAGGCTTGGGCGGTGAGTCCGTTTCCGGCGAGGACTTGAATCGTGAAGAGTTCGGAGACGGCTAGGCCATCGGCGAGGGCGTCGGTGGCGGCGAGGGTGTCGTCGAGGAGGTAAGTGACGGTCGCGGTGGCGATGTCGAGGGTCGCGGCTCCGTAGGTGCCGGCGGCCGAGTAGGTGAGGCCGAGGTCGGCAGTGAGCCAGCCGTTGAGTTCGAGCCAGGCGGTATCGATAGCGACGGTGCTGTCGACGCTTGCGAGCGTGAGCGTTGCCGTGGCGGTGTTGACGCCGAGGGCGAGAGCGCCGGCTTCGACGAGGGCGTTTGAAGCGGGTGCGGCGACGACGGTGGGGGGCGTTGCCGTCCCATCAGCGGAGCCGGTGATGTCGAAGGTGGCCGAGGCTTGGGCGGTGAGGCCGTTGGCGGCGAGGACTTGAATCGAGAAGAGCTCGGAGACGGCCTGGCCTTCGGCGAGGGCGTCGGTGGCGGCGAGGGCGTCGTCGAGGAGATAAGTGACGGTCGCGGTGGCGATGTCGAGCGAGGCGCTACCGTAGGTGCCGGGCGTGGTGTAGGTGAGGCCGAGGTCGGCTGTGGTCCAGCCGTTGAGTTCGAGCCACGCGGTGTCGATGGCGACGGTGCTATCGACGCTTGCGAGTGTGAAGGTCGCGGACGCGGTGTTGACGCCGGCGGCGAGAGCGCCGGCTTCGACGAGGACGTTGGAGGCCGGATTGGCGGTCACCGTCGGCGGAGTGGGGGGGATCGATGGGTCCGTCATCCCGTGGATGGTGAACGCCACCGAGGCATCCGCCGTGGCACCGAGATCGTCGGTCACTTGCACAACAAATGGATCGTCGACGGTCTCACCCGTCGACAGCGCATCGGTGGCAGGGAGCGTGTCATCGAGGAGATAACTGATAGAGTCGCTGGTGACATCGAGCGAAGCCGTGCCGTAGATGCCGGAGTGGGTGTAAACGACACCACCGTCCACGCTGACCCAGCCATTGGACACAAGCCAAGCTTCGTCGTAGGTGACCGTCGGGCTATCGACGTCCGACTTCGTCAACAGCACGGTCGCCGCGTCCGTCCCCGCCGCGGACGAGATCCCCTCGGTGAGTTCATTCGAGGCGGCACCGACTTCGATCCTCGGAGCGTCGTTGACGGCGATGATTGAAACCGACTGATCGCTCGTCCGTGAAGGCAGCACCACACCACTGCCAGTGGCAATTCTGGTGACCGTCCAGGAGAACTGACGGGGGGCCTCTTCGGGTGCCGCGGATGTCGAGTCGTACTGCACTCTACGGAGGAGATTTTCGAATGCGGAGAACGAAGTTTGGCCGGTCGCGGCGGCGGTGAACATGAAGGTGCCGGCGGGCGTCACCGAAGCGGTGAACTTGTCGGTGGCCCCATTGGCAGTCGCCAGCCAGAAGTCGATTGCGGCCGTCGACGCGGAGGGAACCAACACCCCCGCGGCCAGCGTCGAATCCGTCGTGCCGGCTGCGTTTCCCTTGGCTCCCTGCACGCGGATACGGTCGGTGATCAGGGCGGCGGGAATCGTCAAAGCGACGCTCGTGATCGTCTCGGGCGCGTTGGATCCACTGCCTGTGTTGCGGCGAAGCGAGATTGTCGGCTGGAGGGCAACGGGCGACGCCTTCTCCGTGTAGCTGATCGACGGGGTCGTGTCACCGAACGTCTGGAAATCAGCCTTACCGATGACCCGGAAGACGAGGTCCTTCATTGCCGTTTGCGGCCTGCCTGCCGAGCGGCGGCTGGCGACACCCGTGTCGATCACCCGAACGGTGAACGTGTCCTCCGCCACCTCCCCTTCGTCGAGCCTGTCGACGGCCGGCAGGGTGTCGTCGATTTCGTAGACGACCTTGTCGGTGGCGACCGTGAGGGTCGCCGTGCCATAGTTGCCCTTCGCGGTGTAGGTCAGCCCGCCATCGAGCGTGACCCAGCCATTGTCCTGCAGCCAGGTGGTGTCGTAGCGCACGGCGCTGCTGTCGACGTCCGACTTTGCCAATGTCACCGTCGAGGAGGCCAAGCCGCCCTCGCCATTCCCCGCCTCGATGAGATCGGTGGGTGCACCGCGATCGTCGAGGACGGGGGCGTTGTTCACCGGGGTGATCGTGACAGTCCCGCCAACCGTTCTCGTAGGAAGTGCAGCCCCGCTCGACGTGACGGCACTCGCAATGCTCCACGTGAACATCCGACGGCCCGTCACGGGGAGTTCGGCGGTGTTGTCGTAACGAACGCTTTGAATGAGATTCTGGAAGGCCTTGAAGGAAGCCGTGCCGATCGTGCCCGGCGCCGTGAAAGTGATCGAACCGGAGGGGGTCATCGAGGCGGTGAAACGGACTGCATCACCGTTGCCATTCCGCACCCAGAAATCGGTCGTGGTGACGGCGGCGGGCACCGCGAGGCCTTCGGCAAGAGGCGAAGGGTCGGTGGCGGCGGCATCGGTCGTGGCCTCCGGCACCCAGATCCGATCGGCGGACGACGCTGAGGGGATCGCGAGCGTGACACTCGTGATCGTGTTGGCTGCGGTCTGGCCTTGGCCCGAGTTCCGCTTGAGCGTGAGGTTCGGCTGGAGGCGGATGGCTTCGCTCCCCTCGTCGTACCGGACCGACCTGGCGACGCCCCCGATCGTGTTGAACTCGACGGGGGTCGATAGGCCGTTGAAGGTGAGGACTCCGTGATCGTCCTCGCCCTTCAGGCGGGCGGTCTCGGTGGCCGAGGGGGACTCGCCGCGAACAAGCGCGGAGAAGTACTCGCCTTCGTCACCGGGGGAATCGACGCCGTGGTTGAGGAGCGTGTCGATGTGGTGGCCGATCTCCTCGAACACGACCGACCGGACGACTTGCGGGGAAGCCGTGAGAATGTCGGAGCGGAGGTAGATCGTCGGCCCACCGGGAGCGGTGGCTGAGTAGGCGCCGCCGTGGTCGCCCAACACCGCGGGATCGAGAAGGCGGAACGAGACGCCAAGGGCCGATGTCCCGGCGAGGAGGCGCTGCTCCAGCGAGGCAACCTGCGGGTCGAACCCGGTGTGATCGGTTGCGGTGGGAGCGAAGGCGCGGTGGATGATCGTATCGATGCCGGGGGTGCGGCCGAGTAGCAGCGACGGATCGTCACCGATCGCCATGGCCAGATCGGCAGGCAGGAGTTCCTTCGAGTCGACGAAGGTCACCTCGGCAGGAATCGCCGGCGCGGAACCGGTGCCGAGCGTCGACGCGACCGTTTCGAACGACGAGAAAGCGAGGGCCAGACGCGGCTCGAGCGACTGACCCCCGAGGCTACGGCGCTCGACCTTGAGCGGGAGCCGCCGCGATCGCCGCGACCGGGAGAACTTCAAGGGCATCGTGAATCGACGGGTCGGCCACACGGTCTGGAAGGAGCGAAGCCGACGGAACCACCGCATCACGATCCGCATGAGACGTCTGCCTGTTTGGAGTCGTTTGTTCTGGAAAGGACGTCGCCAACTCACCGCCTCGAAAGCCGCGGGTCGGGAGCCGCTAATTGACCACATTCTTGAAAAAATCACCGGTCGGGGACGGTCGCTTGCCGGATTGAAAGCTGACCCGTGTCCGAGCCCGGTGGGGCGTCGGGAGCAAGCAGTCGGACAGGGCCACTGAGGGCTTCCCCGGGGGCCGTCAAAGCGCGTTTTCTTACGGGGATGTCAGGCTTTGCTGTCGAGCAACTCCTCAGATCCAAGGAGCGAGCGATGTTGCCCCCGAGCCCCGAATTGGGGGCGGACTGGGGGCGGACTTGGGGGCGGGGCAAACTCGGGGGATACTCTGAAGACAGCGGGAGTTCGGCCATGGAGTGGAGGGCCGGATGAGGTGGGCGGTGCGGGTTGCCTCTCGGGAGACTTCGACGATGCGAAAGCAGGTGGCCAGGGCCAGGACTCCGCCGTTGGCGCTCGTCGTCGGATTGTTCTTCGGGCTGCACGGTGGGCCGGCGGTGGAAACGCGTGGCGCCGAGGGGGACCTGGAGTTGGCTCGGGCCGTACAGCCGATCCTCGCCAACCATTGCTGGAGCTGTCACGGGCCGGACGAGCACTCGCGCGAGGCGGGCCTGAGGCTCGATGTGCGAAGTGCAGCGCTTGCGGTACGCGACGACGGTGCGGCGGCGATCGTGGCCGGCGATGCGGCGGCAAGCGGGTTGGTGACCCGGATCCATGCGACGGACGGGACGCAGATGCCCCCGGAGGCGTTCGGCAAGCCTCTGACCGGGGAGCAGCGGACCCTCCTTGGCCGCTGGATCGATGCCGGTGCCCCGTTCGCGACCCACTGGGCCTTTCTTACGCCACGGCGTCCGCAACTGCCGACCGTGAAGCGGGAGGATTGGCCCCGCGGCGATCTCGATCGGTTCGTGCTTGCCCGGCTCGAGGCGGAGGGGATCGAGCCCGCGCCCGAGGCCGACCGGGCGACTTGGCTGCGGCGTGTGACACTCGATCTCACCGGACTTCCCCCGACGCCGGAGGAGAGACACGCCTTCCTGGCCGACTCGAGTTCCACGGCCCACGAGGCCGTCGTCGATCGCCTCCTGGCATCGCCACGCCATGCGGAGCGGATGGCGATGCAGTGGCTCGACGTCGCCAGGTACGCCGACACCAACGGCTACAACAACGACGAGACCCGGACGCTCTGGCCGTGGCGCGACTGGGTGATCCGGGCGTTCGCCGAGAACATGCCCTTCGATCGCTTCGTGGCCGAGCAGATCGCGGGCGACCTGTTCGCCGATGCGACCGTCTCCCAACGCGTGGCCACGGGCTTCAGCCGCAACCACGTGCTCACGACCGAAGGGGGGATCATCGACGAGGAGTATCGAGTCGAGTACGTCGCCGATCGTGTCCACACTACGGCGACGGCCTTCCTCGGCATCTCGCTCCAGTGTGCCCGGTGCCATGACCACAAGTACGATCCCTTCACCCAGGCCGACTACTACCGCTTCGCGGCGTTCTTCGACAATGTGCCCGACAAGGTCGTCGGCTACAGCCAGGGTCGGATGGCCGAGCCGCTCCTCGAGGTCCCTTCGCCGGAACAGATCGCCCAGCGGCAGAGGCTCGAAGCCCGCCGCGTCGAGCTTGCGGAGCACTTGGCCCGTCGTGCCGCCGACTGTGCGGCCGATCAGGAGGCCTGGGAGGCGACGCTGACCCCGGAGCGTCTTGCCGCGGCCGAGCCCCCGGGATTGTTGGCCTGGTTTCCGCTCGATGACGTGGCTGGTCCGACGATCGCCACGGCGCTGTCCGCCGGCGTCCCCGGTGAGGTAGTGGGGAGATTCGAGCCTGTCGAGGGGCGGCTCGGCGGAGCCGGGCTTTTTGACGGGCAAACCCACATTGCCGCCGGTGAGACCGGGGCGTTTGACGCCGACCGCCCGTTCTCGATCTCGGTATGGGTCCATCCGACGAGCGGGGAAGCGAGTACGGTGCTCTCCAAGATGGATGAAGCCGATGCGTTCCGGGGCTATGACTTGATCCTCGAACAGGGCAAGGTAGCCGTCCATGTCGTTCACCATTGGCCAGACCGGGCCTTCAAGGTGATCACGAACGAACCGCTCTCGCTCGATCATTGGCACCATCTGGCCGTCACGTACGACGGATCGCGCCGCTCGTCGGGGATGCGGGTGTTTGTCGATGGGGTCGCGCGGCAGATCACCGCCACGACCGACAACACCGTCGACGGTACGCTCGTCACGTCGCGGCCGTTCCATATCGGAAGGCGCAGCGCCACCGCCCCTTTCCGCGGACGGATCGATGATCTCCGGCTCTATGGCTGCGTCTTGCCCGACGCCGATGTGAAGATCCTTGCAAACGGCGAGACCCCGGCCGGGCTCGCGGCCCTCGTCGGCGTGGCGCGCGAGCGACGCAGTCCGGAGCAGGCGGCGCGACTGCGGAGCCATTTCCTCGATGCCGTCGACGAGCACTCGCGTGGATGGCGCGAGGAGGCGGCGGTGATCCCGGCCAAGCTCGCGGAACTCTCGAAGCAGATTCCGGTGACGATGGTCATGGCCGAGATGAATCCGCGGCGCGAGACCCACATCCTGATTCGTGGTCGATACGACCAGCCGGGCGACGTCGTCTCGCCGGGCGTGCCGGGCTTCGGACCGGGAACCGGAGCCGTGCCCGTGGAAGGGGGCGATCGGATGGCGCTGGCCCGTTGGCTGACGCACCCCGACAACCCGCTCACGGCCCGCGTCGCAGTCAACCGGTGGTGGAGCATGCTCTTCGGGACGGGAATCGTCGAGACGGTCGAGGACTTCGGTATCCAGGGGGCGGCGCCGAGTGATCCGCAACTCCTCGACTGGCTGGCGACGGAACTCGTCGGCCGTGGCTGGAACGTGCGGAGTGTGTTGCGCGAGATCGTCCTCTCGGCGACTTATCGGCAGTCGTCCCACATCACGCCGTTGCTGGCGGAGCGCGATCCGGCCAATCGCCTCCTCGCCCGGGGGCCGCGCGGAAGGCTTCCCGCAGAGACCGTTCGCGACAACGCCCTGACGATCGGAGGATTGCTCGTCGAAAAGGTCGGGGGCCCGAGCGTCAGGCCGTGGCAACCTGCCGGGCTGTGGGAGGACGTGTCGGTGGAACGTCGCGACACGTACGTCCCCGACAGCGGCGAAGGAGCGCATCGCCGCAGCATGTACACCTTCTGGAAGCGGACCTGCCCACCCCCGGGGATGACGACCTTTGACGCGCCGGACCGGGAGACGTGCGTGGCCCGTCGGGGGCGGACCAACACCCCGCTGCAGGCGCTGGTGTTGATGAACGACCCAACCTACCTCGAGGCAGCCAAGGGGCTCGCCACAAGCCTGTTGGCGGAGCCCGGGGACGATGCCGCCCGCATCGCCAGAGCCTGGCTTCGGGCGGTGGGGCGGATGCCGACGGAAGACGAGACGAGCGTCGTCACCGCCGTCCTCGAGGCGGCGCGGCAGCGTTTCCGGGGGGACACGACGGCCGCCGAGCAATTCCTCGCCGTCGCCGGTGGGGCGGTGCCTGACGGTATCGACCGGCCGACACTCGCAGCCTGGACGACCGTCGGCAGCCTGATCCTCAATCTCGACGAGACGATCTCCAAACCGTGAGCCACCGGCTCACGGCATCGAACTCCCCCGCGGCCTTTTGCTGCCCTCCCGGATCGGATCCCAGCCATGCCCACAAGCCCCATGCCGTATCCGGCGTTCCACCGTCGCGCTTTCCTCCACGGCAGCGCCTCGGTCGTCGGCACCGCCGCCCTGGCCGGCCTGTTCGCCCGGGACGGCTTCGGGGCGGCCCCGGCTGGGCGGGCCATCGGGGCCGTGGCGCCGCAGGCAATTCCCCGGGCGAAACGGGTCGTCTATCTGTTCCAGTCGGGCGGGCCATCCCACCTCGAACTCCTCGACCACAAGCCCCGGCTGCGGGAGTTTCACGGACAAGAGCTCCCCGACTCGATCCGGCAGGGGCAGCGGCTCACCGGGATGACGAGCGGGCAGTCGAGTTTCCCGGTCATCGCCCCGAAGTTCGGGTTCGTCCAGGCTGGCAGCAATGGCACCTGGATCAGCGAACTGCTCCCCCACACCGCCAAGCAGATCGACCGGATCTGTCTCGTCCGTTCGATGCACACCGAGGCGATCAACCACGACCCGGCGATCACCTTCGTTCAGACCGGATCGCAGCAGCCCGGACGCCCCTCGCTGGGGGCGTGGCTGTCCTACGGCCTGGGAAGCGAGTCGGAGAATCTCCCGGCGTTCGTCGTTCTCATCTCCCACGGGAGTGGCAAAGATGCCAATCAGGGGCTCCTCGAACGCCTCTGGGGGGCCGGTTTCCTGCCGTCGAGCCATCAGGGGGTGAAACTCCGCAGCGCCGGCGATCCGGTTCTTTTCCTCTCCGATCCGCCCGGTATCGATCGGGGATTGCGGCGGACGATGCTCGATGGGCTCTCGGCGCTCAACGACCGGCAGCGACTGGAAACCGGCGACCCCGAGATCGCGACGCGGATCGCGCAGTACGAGATGGCGTTCGGGATGCAGGCGTCGGTCCCGGAACTCACCGATCTGTCGGGAGAGTCGGCAAAGACGTTTGAGGATTACGGCGAAGCGGCCCGCCGGCCGGGCACGTTCGCTGCCAACTGTCTGCTCGCCCGCCGGTTGCTCGAGCGGGGGGTGCGCTGCGTGCAGCTTTACCACCGCGGCTGGGACCAGCACGGCGGCCTGCCGACGAACATTCCCAAGCAGGCCCGGGACATCGATCAGCCCCAAGCAGCGCTCCTGGCCGACCTCCAGGCCCGAGGGATGCTCGATGACACGCTCGTCGTCTGGGGAGGGGAGTTCGGGCGGACGGTCTACGGCCAGGGGGGGCTGCAAGACGATTACGGCCGCGATCATCATGGCCGGTGTTATTCCGTCTGGATGGCAGGCGGGGGGATCCGTCCCGGCATCGTCCACGGGGAGAGCGACGACTACGGCTACAACATCGTCCGCGATCCGGTCCACGTCCACGACCTCAACGCCACGCTCCTCCATTGCCTCGGATACGACCACAAGCGGCTCACGTATCGCTTCCAGGGGCGCGACTACCGGCTTACCGACGTCGAGGGTAAGGTGGTCGATGAGATCGTCGTCTGAGCCAAGGTTGAGTCGAGCCGTGGACGCGGATTTCCGTCCGGGCCAATCTTGACTTTGCTTACAAATCACGAACAATTCGCCACGGGGAATCTTTTGAATCCGGGGAGGCACCGCCATGCTGGCAAGCCGTCCGATGTGGCTGTCGCGGGGAGGGGTGGCGAGGCTGGCCAACAAGGCCAAGGCCGGATTCACGCTCGTTGAATTGCTCGTGGTGATCGCCATCATCGGCGGGCTCATCGGCCTTCTCCTGCCCGCCGTTCAGGCCGCCCGTGAGGCCGGCCGGCGCACCCGCTGTGCCAATTCCCTCAAGCAGATCGCCACCGGCCTCCACAGCTTCATGACGGCGAAGCAGAGGTTTCCCGCCGGGTATCTGGCGACGACCAACTCACCGCAGCGCGATCCGACCACCCACGACGGCCCCCCGGGGACCGGCTGGGGGCTGGCGATCGCCGCGTTCATGGAGGAGTCGGCCCTCAGCGATGCCTACAACACGATCCAAGGGGTCGCAGGGGCCGCGAACACTTCCATCGTCAGTCGCCCGATTGCCACCTTTCTCTGTGCCTCCTCGACCGGACCGCGGACGCCGTTTGCCGTGACAGGCTCCGACGGCACGCCGCTCGCCTCGGGAGTGATGCTCGGCCGCAGCGACTACGTCGCCAATGCCGGACAGGCCGACGTCTGGAACTCGAACACCGGCCGGGATGAATGGAACGGCCTCGCGACTGGGCCGCTCTATCGAAACTCGATGGTCCGCCCCGGCGATGTGATGGATGGCCTCTCCCAGACGGTGTTCATCGGCGAACACTCCCAGGCGCTGTCGCAGAAGTCGTGGGCGGGCGTGGTGGCGGGGGGGTGGAGCCAGGTCGACCGGGCGATGAGCACGGCGTCGGCTGGGCCTGGGGCCACGTTCGTTCTCTCCCATTCCGGTCCGACATCCGGGGGCCCGGTCCACACCCCGAACGATCCGGGCGGGCACTGCGACCAGATGTTCTCCCAACATCCCGCCGGCAGCAACGTGGCCTACGGCGACGGCGGAGTGCGGTTTGTCGTGGCTGACGTCGATCCGACGAACTGGGCCGCGACCTGCACGATCGCTGGGGGGGAAAAGGTCTCCCAGTCTCCTCAGTGAGCCCCGGCGACTGATCGCCAAGCCCCTGCCTTGGGGGGCTATACTGCGTCCGTACGACGGCGGGCATGGGTGCCCTCCCAGAAGACGGAGCCCTCCCATGCTCGAGATTCTCGGTCGTCCCGGTGCAATGTCGAGGCGGCTCGGCCGGCGCGCCATGCTGCAGGTCGGGGGAACCGGTCTCCTGGGAGTATCGCTCGGGAAGGTGCTTGCCGCCGAGGCGCTGGCGACGGGACCGAAGCCCCGGGCGAAGTCGGTGATCTTCCTGTTTCTCTTCGGGGGCCCGAGCCAGTACGAAACCTTCGACCTGAAGCCTGACGCGCCGGCCGACATCCGCGGGCCGATGAGCCCGATCGCCTGTCGGACGCCGGGGCTGCGGATCAGCGAGCATCTCCCCAAGCTGGCCGAAATCTCCGACCGCTTCTGCGTCATCCGTTCGATGACGCACGACTTCAACGACCACAGCGGCGGGGCTCATTACATCCAGACGGGCAAACGCTGGCAGATCCCCGTCGGCGGCGGATTCAGTGCCACACCGCAGGATTGGCCTTCGATCGGCTCGGTGGTGGAGCACCTCGAGCAACGGCGCTCGCGGGGCGCTCCCCGCGATCTCCCGGCGTACGCGGTCGTGCCCAACCGGCTCGGCCGGCTCCAGGAGAACGGCCAGTATGTGCGGCCGGGGGAGTATGGCGGCTGGCTGGGATCGTCGGTCAACCCACTCACCACGCGGATCGACCGGAAGGACCTCGCCGACAACCCCTATTGGCGCGACTGCAGCGACGATGAACTCCGCTGCCGTATCGAGGGTCTCGATCCGGTGTCTGCCGACGACATCGCCCGAATCCGTCGCCGGGCCACGCTCCTCGAGTCGTTCGACGCCCAGCGGCGGATCATTGACGGCCAGCGATCCCTCGAGATCGACCGGATCCGGGAGCGGGCCCTCGGGTTGGTCACGAGTTCGCGGACCCGCGAGGCCCTCGATCTGGAGCGGGAGCCGGCGGCGCTGCGGGACAGCTACGGCCGTCACCTCTTCGGGCAGGCCTGTCTGATGGCGCGGCGGCTTGTCGAGGCGGGCACTCGGTTCGTGACGGTCCACTACGATTGCTGCGACGGCTACAGCTGGGATTCGCACGTCCATTCCAACGACGTCCGCCGCTGGCTCCTCCCCACGTTCGATGCGGCGCTGTCGGGATTGCTCGTCGATCTCGATCAGCGCGGTCTGCTCGACGAGACGCTCGTCGTGGCCCTCGGCGAAATGGGGCGGACGGCGAAGCCGACGAAGGACTGGGGACGCAACCACTGGAGCACGCTCTTCCCCGCGGTGATCGCCGGGGCGGGCGTCCGCGGCGGCATGACTTGGGGCGCCTCCGACAAAAACGGCGAATATCCCACCGAGCACCCAACGTCGCCTGAGGATCTCGCGGCGACGATCTACAAGACGCTCGGCATCGATCCCGACACCGTCCTCACGATGCCCGACGGCAGGCCTACCGCGCTCACGGCAGGAGGGCGGCCGATCGAAGGGATCTTCGGTTAGCAGACGGGTGGGCAGCGACCGGTTGGGAGCGTTGGGGAAAGCAGCGTGGCGCGGAAGGCCGACCAGACAAACCGTCTGGCCAGTCTGACACGCCAGGACCGCCTCACCACTTGAGGCCGAACTTCGCCCCGTCGCCCTGGCGGCCGAGGCCCCCCTTGAGCGGCGCGTTCGACTTCTTCATCGCCGGAAGCGGGGCCTCTTCGACCTCCGGTTCCTCCGGCTCGGCAGCCGGGCCACTCTTTCCCGCCGGCGGTGCCGGCGGCGTGGCGAGGGCCTTGATCGAGAGGGAGATCCGCTGCTCGTCGGGATCGCAGGAGAGCACCTTGCACTCCACGGCTTCCCCCTCGCGGACGACGCTCGACACGCTCTGGACATGCCGATGGGCAAGTTCCGAGACATGGACGAGGCCTTCCACGCCCGGCTCGAGCCGCACGAAGGCGCCGAATTGGGCGATGCGGCTCACCGTTCCCCGGACGGCGGCGCCGATGTGGTATTTCTCGGCGGCGTTCTTCCAGGGGCTCTCGACCGTGTCACGGATCGAGAGACCGATCTTGCCGGTCTGGCGGTCGACGTTTTTCACCGCGACGCGCACCTTCTGACCGACTTCGAGGACGTCGGTCGGGGTCTTCACCCGATCCCACGACATCTGGCTGACATGAACGAGGCCATCGACGCCGTTACCGACATCGACGAAAGCACCGAAATCACGCACGGAACGGACGATGCCGTCGAGGAGATCGCCAATCTCGAGCGTTTCGAGCATCTTCGTGCGGGCGTCGGCCGCCTGACGCTCGAGGACGGCGCGGCGCGAGAGAACCAGTCGCCGTGCGGCCGGTACGATCTCGGTGACGAGGGCTTCGACGGTCTGGCCGACGAGTTCCTCGAGGTTTTCAACCCGCCAGTTGCTCACGAGGCTCGCCGGCATGAAGCCGCGAAGCCCGGCAACGTCGCACTCGACGCCCCCCTTGTTTGCGGCGGTGACCTTCGCGGCGACGATCATCCCGGCTTCGAGTTGCGACCAGTCTTCGACGGCGATCGCCCGGTTGGCCGGTGCCACGTCGTAGAGGCCATCCTCCTCGTTGAAGGTGCCGACCGAGAGATCGAGCACCTGGCCGATCTCGGGATTGCCACCATCGAGGCCGATGAGTTTGAGGGCCCCCTGACGCCTCCCGCCGAGATCGACAAAGGCGGTGTCGGGGCCGACCGACACCACGGTGCCGGTGACGCGAGTGCCCGGATCGAGGGCTGCCGCTGCCTTCGCCGGCGCGGCCGTGGCGAGGATCGTGTCGACCTCGATCCCTTCCAGGGCGGCTTGGAAATCCTCCTCGAGATCGTCCTCGAGGCTGGCGCGGAGATTCGGGACGGCGACCCGCTTCGAGGGCGGTAGGACGTCGGTGAAGGCCGAACTCGGGGCCCGATCGCCGCGCCGCTCACGCCGCGGACGGTCGCCGCCTTGCTCGCCACCCCGCCTCGGCCCCCCACGCGAATCCCGTGGGGCGTCGCCGCCAGCAGCCGCAGCCCGGGCGTCAATCTCGGCCGCGCTCACCACCGGTCCCAGGGGAGCCTGGGGAGCCAGGGGAGCCTGCGGAGCCAGTGGAGCCTGCGGAGCCTGGGGAGCCAGTGGAGCCGAAGCCACGTCTTGGCCGGCCGCGGCCGGAGCCGCCGGGGCCTTGTCTGCCTGTCGAACCGGCGGCAGCGGCGTGTCGCCAAGCACCGAGGAAGTCGCCGAGGCCACGAATTGGTGACGCGGCGGCAGTTTCGGGGGGCGTACGCCCGGCCGCTGCGTGCCGATCGGAATCCGCCGCTTCTCACCCCCGCCGTCCGCGTCTCCAGCGGCCGTAGCCTCACCGGTGGCCGCGTCAGCAGCCCCACCAGCAGGCGCCTGATCCGTCGTTGGGGCCGGTGCGTGGGCCAACTGGTCGGGGGTGGGCGAATCCGGGGTCGGGGAGGGGTCGGAGGTCATCGGCGGCACTCGTCGGAAGGAAAGAGGCCGACGAAACGGCGCCGGCCCCAAAAGAGACGCCCGCGGAGGCAGCGGGCACGAGACGGAGTCAGAGGGGCATCAATGCGGGAAACAGGACTTGAACCTGCACGGTATTACTACCACCAGGCCCTCAACCTGGCGCGTCTGCCAATTCCGCCATTCCCGCAGCGGTACGAACTATCGAAGCGATGGTTCCGCAGCAACGACACCTGCGAACCCCACCTGACTCCCTGGGCCATTCTGCGACCGTTTCCCCGCCAGTCAAGAACCCCGTCGAGATTCGGCCTGACTGGCGGCCTTCCAGCGGTCTGGCGTCAGGCGACCTCCGCCGAACGGAACGGACGTGCCAAGGCCGGCACAGCGACCAAAGCTGCCGAAAGGGCCAGCGACCAGGCGACATCGCCCACCGGAGCCCAGCGGTAGAAGGGGAGGGCGGCGAGGTAGCACTCAACGAGTCCCCCAGCGGTGTGGGCGTAATCGTTGGTCAGCCACCAATGGGCGAGATTCGTGGTCAGAAAGAACACCAGCGATCCAGCCAGCGCTCCGCCGAGGGCACCCCACCCGCGGTGCCGGCGAACCAGGCTCCCCAGGAGGACCGGCCAGGTGAAGGCGGCATAGATGATCGCCGCCATCGTCCAGCTTCCATAGAGGCCTCCCCCGGGCAGGGCGAAGTTGCTCAACGCCAGGGCCACGGCCGGCACGGAGGCCGCGACGAGCCGGTTGGTGAACAGAGCCCCGGCGCACAGGCCGATGCCGATCAGTGGAGAAACACCATACACCGGCTGCCAGAGGCGGCCGAGGACTCCGATCCCCACAAGCACGCCCCAGGCGAGGCAGAGGAATGCGATCGGGAGACCGCGGGGATCGGGATCACGTTGGCTGGAGGCAACGTCGCACGGACGACCGCTTGGCCCCGACCGAGGCGCCTGGGAATTGCTTTCAGGGGACTGGCCCGGAATGCTCATGCTCGACGACCCCGGAGGATTTCTCACTGATCCAACCACGTCCCGATACACTAGCGGTTTTCGGCCGGTGGGCAAGCCGAGGGGATGCCCACCCCCTCCGAATCGGACCCTCCTTCTCCGGTGACGCCATGGTCGCCAGTCCCCGTCAACCTCACTCATCCGCGACGACGCCCCCTTCCGGAGCCGACGCGACAGGACGTGGTTCGATCGTGGCGGTCCGCGACTCCAGCGGCATCGTCACGCTCCAAGTCGTCGCCGGGAGCCGGAGCCAGAACGTCATCGATGCCCGATTCCTCGGGGATCTGCGGCAATTCCTCGACGAACTCGAAGCTGGGCCGCCCCCGCGGGCCGTGATTCTCTGTTCCGGCCGTCCTGGGTCGTTCTTCGCCGGGGCCGATATCGATCGGCTGGAAACGATCCTCGGGGCCGAGGCGGCCGCGATCGAGCAGGCCTGTGCCGACGGTCGCCAGCTCTACGCCCGCCTCTCCGCCAACTCCTGGCCGACCGTGGCCGTCATCGACGGCGTTTGCCTCGGGGGGGGGCTGGAGATCGCCCTGGCGTGCGACTACCGGGTGGCGACGTCCGCGGAGGGAACGCTGCTGGGATTCCCGGAAGTGAAACTCGGACTGCTTCCCGGCTGGGGAGGAACCGTGCGGCTCCCGCGGCTGATCGGGCCGGGGCCTGCGGTGGAAATGATCGCCGCTGGGGAGACGATGAGCGGCGCTGCTGCCGCCCGCCTGGGGCTGGTCGATGCGTGCGTGCCAGCCGAACACGCGCTCGCCGCGGCCCGACTCCTCGTCGATTCGGCAAACGCGACCGGCGCTTACCTCGAGCAGCGCTGGCGGCGCTTGCTGCCGGTCGAGTTGGCCCCGGAAGAGCGGGAGTTTCTCGAGGCGACGACCGGGGCCGTGATCCAGGGGCGGACCGCGGGCCACTATCCCGCCCCCCCGGCAATTCTCGAGGCGGTCTTGGCGACGTCGCTTTTGCCAGCCGTCGAGGCGGGCGCCGTCGAAGGGAAGGCGTTCGCCGCGCTTGCCCGCTCGCCGGTTGCTCGGCAGTTGGTGCGGGTGTTCCGCCTTGGCGAACGAAACCGGCGTGACCGGGGCGTCGCAGTGGATCGCGGCACCCCCGGGGCCCCACTCCGCGATGCCGACGAAGCCGCTTTCGAGCGGCCGGCCGTGGTCGGCGCGGGGATCATGGGGGCCGGGATCGCCTCAGCCCATCTCCGCTCCGGATGCGCCGTGACCCTCGCCGACGTACAGGCCGAGGCGCTCTCCCGCAGTGTGCCGGAGATCCTCCAGGAGGCTGCCTGGGATCGGAGTCGTCGGGCAACCGACCAGGCCAGAGCCGTCCGGCTCGCCGGGCAACTTCGCACCGTCACCCACACTTCGGCGCTTGCCGATGCCGATCTCGTCATCGAGAGTGTCCTCGAGCGGACGGACATCAAGCGGAAGGTGCTTGCGGAGATCGAGGCGGTGGTCGGCCCGGATGCCGTCATCGCCACCAACACCTCCACCAATCCGATCGCGAAGCTCGCCGAGGCGCTCCGCGACCCGTCACGGTTCTGTGGACTCCACTTCTTCAATCCGGTGCGGAGGATGATGCTCGTCGAGGTGGTCCGCGGGCCGGCCACCACCGATGCCACCGTGGCCCGGGCCGTGGCCCATGCCAAGCGGCTGGGGAAGTGCCCGATCGTCGTCCGGGACAGTCCGGGCTTCCTCGTCAACCGGATGCTCATGCCCTACCTCCACGAATCGGTGGAGATGCTCCGGGCCGGAGTCGATGCGCGGAAGATCGATCGGGCCGCGAGGGCCTTCGGCATGCCGATGGGCCCCCTCGAGCTCTACGACATGATCGGGCTCGACACCGCGTTCTACGCCGGCCTCGTCCTCAACGACGCCTACGGCGATCGGATCGAACCCTCCCCGGTGATCCCGGCGATGGTCAAATCGGGGCGCCTGGGGCGGAAGAGTGGTGGGGGCTTCTATCGCTACGGCGGCACCGGCCCCCGGGCCAGGATCGAACGCCCCGACGAGGGCGTGGCGGCGGTGGTCGCCCCCTACGCACTTCCCCCTTGTGTCAGCGACGAGCGGACGATCATCGACCGGCTCATCCTTCCGATGGTGCTCGAGGCGACGAGGGTCCTCGACGAAGGGATCGTTCGCGACGGCTGTGACGTCGATCTGGCGGTCATCCATGCCCTCGGATTCCCTCCGTTCCGCGGCGGGCTCCTCGCCTGGGCCGACACCCTCGGGGCGGCGGAGATCGTCCGCCGCCTCGGGCCCCTCGCCGAACTCGGCGTTCGCATGCGTCCGACGCCCCGTCTTGAATCCCTCGCCCGCGACGGTGGCCGGTTCACCGGCTGACCGCTCCGATTCCTCCACGTCGTTTTCCCCATGCCCGCCACGCTCCTTCCCCGCGCCCCCGAGCACACCCCCGTGATCGTCGCCTGCTGCCGCACGGCGATCGGCCGGTCGCATGCCGACCGCGGCCTGTTCCGGCAGGTGCGTGGCGACGAACTGGCCACCGCGGCGGTGGTCGCGGCGGTCGAGCGGAGCGGCGTCGATCCTGCGACGATCGAGGATCTCCTCCTCGGCGCGACGCAGCAGCGCGGCGAACTCGGCGGCAACGTCGCCAGGGTGGTGGCGTTGATGGCCGATCTGCCGCTCTCCACCGCCGGGGTGACGATCAACCGGCTGTGCGGATCGGGCATCGAGGCGATCCTCCAGGCGAGCCACGCGATCATCGCCGGGGCCGAGAACGTTCAGGTCGTCGCCGGCGTCGAGCACATGCACCACCAGCCGATGGAGGAAGGGGTCGACTTTCATCCTCGGGCCGTCGCCCGCTCCAGCCGCGGGATGCTCTCGATGGGATTGACCGCCGAGCACCTCGCCGCGACGCGGGGCATCGACCGGCGTCGGCAGGAGGACTGGGCCCTCGAGAGCCATGCCCGGGCGGTGCGGGCGATCGATGCCGGAGCCTTCGCCGCCGAGATCGTGCCGGTCTTCGGCCACGACGAGGCCGGAGGGCTCGTCGTGGCGACGATCGATCAGTCGGTGCGGCGCGACACCACCCGGGAGGCAATGGCCCGCCTCGAGCCGGCGTTTCTCCCCAAGCTCGGGACGGTGACGGCTGCGACCAGCGCGCCGCTGAGCGACGGCGCCGCGGCGCTGGTGATCATGTCGCTGGCTGAAGCCCGACGGCAGGGACTCGAGCCGCTGGCGCGGGTCGTCGCCGGTGCCGTGGTCGGGGTGCCGCCGGCCGTGATGGGGACCGGCCCGGTGGCCGCCACCGCCAAGCTCCTCCGGCGGTTGTCGATCGACCTCGGGGCGATCGACCTGGTCGAGCTCAACGAGGCGTTCGCCGCCCAGACGCTGGCGTGTGTCGACGCGCTCGGCCTCGATGCGACGAAAGTCAATGTCCGCGGCGGGGCGCTGGCCATCGGCCATCCACTCGGTGCCAGTGGTGTCCGGATCGTCACCACGCTCGTCCACGCCATGCGCGACCGCGGCGACCGGCTCGGCCTGGCGACGATGTGCATCGGACTCGGCCAGGGGATCGCGCTGGTCGTG
>CAJBCV010000268.1 GCA_903951635.1 uncultured Planctomycetaceae bacterium | reverse complement strand
TCGTCGGTCTCGCCGGCGCGCCTGCCGAACGCACCACCGAGGAGATTCGCAAGCCAGGCCACGCCGACCACGAACGGCTTCACTGCCGCGACAAGCGGCCTCCAGATTGGCCAGATGGCGACGAGGATCCGCGGGCCAACCGTCCGCGCCAGGAGCATCGGCGCTGCCACGAGTAAAAACCACACGATCCCCATCCAGACGAGCATCACCGGCAGGCGGATCCTCCCGGGCACCAATTGGAGATCAAGCGAGTGCGCCGCGACGAGGGTCGCCGCCGTCGCCGCCACGACGACGATCGTGGCCGCGATGAAGGCCACCGGCTCACTGCCGTCGACGATCTCGTCGGCCAGTTCCGGAACGCCCCGATCCCGACACAATTCATGGACCCGGTGGCGGGGCGCGCCGCGCGCCGCGCGGGCCTGAACAGCCGCGAGGCTGGCGATCCCGAGAAGCAAAAGCGCCAGGCCGAGCGGGTCGGGACTCATCGCCCCCCTCCGCCGCCACGTGGCTTCGTTTTTCCGGCCGGTCGCGGCGGCGCCGGCAGGCCGAGCGCCTCCATGAGCGTGCGTTCGCGGCGGCGCATCGCGCGCCGCGGACCCGGTGAGAGATCGTCGTGGCCCGTGAGATGGAGAATCCCGTGGATCACGTAGTAGGCCGTCTCCAAACGCGGCGTCGAGACCACCTCCTTCGCCATCCGCACGGCGGTCTCGGTGCTGACAACGATGTCCCCGCGCAACACGCCGTCGCCGCCCGGCATCCCCGCCGGCTCGGAGAGGTCGAAGGTGATCACGTCGGTGGGGGTCGGGTCCCCCATCCATTCGTCGTGGAGAGCGGCGATCCGGCGGTCGTCGCAGAGGAGCACCGACACCTCGGCCGCTGCCACCTTCTCCGCCCGGAGGGCCTTCCGCACGAGCCGCTCGAGCCATCCGCGCCCGAGCTTCACGCGCCGCTGCCGATCGATGACCTCGATCACCAGTGCTTCGTCCGCCGCGCCGGCGCCCCTCCGGCCACCGGATGGAGTCGAACGCTGCCGCTGTTTTCCTCGGGTCACAGGCACGTCATCCAGCGGGTCAGCACGTCGTCCACGGCCTCTCAAGCCGTTCTCTGCTGGTCAGGATACTTGACGCGGCCGTGGTAAACGGCCGTGAGGCTCTTCACGAGGCTTTGCTCGATGATCTCGAGCTCCTCGAGCGTCAGGCCGCATTCGTCGAATTGACCGTCGAGGAGCCGCTTCATCGCCAGATCGTGGACGAGCCCCTGGATCCGCGCCGGCGTCGGCTCGGTGAGGGCCCGGCTGGCGCTCTCGACGGCGTCGGAGAGCATGAGGACCGCCGACTCGCGCGTGCTCGGTTTCGGGCCGGGGTAGCGGTAGGTGTGCTCGTCGACGTCGCCGCCGTCGGGGTTGGCCTGCTGCCGCTCGGTGGCCCGGCGGTAGAAGTATTCGACGAGCGTCGTGCCGTGGTGCTCGGCGATCAGGTCGACGATCGGCTGGGGGAGGTTGTATTGCCTCGCCAGTTCCGCCCCTTCCTTGACGTGGGCGACGATGATCAAGGTGCTCATCGCCGGGACGAGCGATTCGTGACGGCTCCCCTGCTGGCCCTGGTTCTCCACGAAGTAGACCGGCTTGAGCATCTTGCCGATATCGTGGAAATACGCGCCGACGCGGACGAGGAGGCCACGGGCCCCGATCGCCTCGGCTGCCGCCTCGCCGATGCTCGCGACATTGATCGAATGGTTGTAGGTGCCGGGAGCGCGACGGACGAGTTCCTGGAGGAGCGGATGGGCGACGTCCCCCACCTCCAGCAGGCTCAAGTCGGTGAGGACGCCGAAACTCCGCTCGATGAACGGGAGCAGGCCGGTCATGAGGAAGCCCGCCAGAAGCGTCCAGATCCCGGTCCGCCCGGCGTCGTAAAGGAGCAGGGTGCTCATCGACCGGCCGTCGAGGAGTTCAGCGCCGAGCTGCGTCATCAGGGCCACGACGCCGGCCCACAGCCCCACGTAGATGAGCTTGCTGCGACTCCGCAGCCTCCCCATCCAGAAGACCATCGCCGCCGAGGCGGCTGTCAGCGTGACATAGTCGGCGAGGCCGCGGCCGAGCCCGACGACGACGACGAGCGCCACCTCGGCGGCGAGGAGGAGGGCGAGATCCTCGTCGTAGGCGATCGCCACCGTCATCGCGAACACGAGCAACGGCACGATCTCCGCCCGCCAGGCGTCGCCCGAGGCGAACAGGCAGACGATCGTCGTCACCACGGCCAGGCCGAGAAGCGTGGCGACGTGGCCGAGGTCGTCAAGAACCTCGCGGTGGTGCATGTGGACGTAAAAACCGGCCAGCGTGAACATCGCCACGAACAGCCCGAGCATCGACAGCGCCCGACCGGCCCGCGGGCGGGCCTCCTGACGCCGGACATACTCGTCGTGCTCGTAGCGCAACAGCGTCAATTCCTCCTCGCGCACCGGCTCGCCGGGGGCCGAGAGGATGTCGCCGGCGGCGTAGCGCACGAACTGCTGCGGTGTCTTTTCCCGGGCTTCCGTCCGCGCCAGTTGAGTCGCCTCGGGATCGATCTCGAGTGAGCCGGCGAGCTTCGGCCCGATCCAAGCATCGATGCGGTCGGCAAAAGCCCCGGCGCCGAGCTCCTCGCGGAGACGGAGTTGGAGCCTGTTTTTCGCTTCGCCGAGGAGCACGTCGGCTACCTGGACACGGGAGATCGTGGCGAGATTCCCCAGCGGATGGACATCGATCTCGGTCTGGCTCCCCTCGTCGACGCCGTGCTGGATCGTCTCCAGGACGCCGGTCGCGATCAGGTCGGCGAAGGCTTGATCGATCCCCTTGTCGAACTCCAGTTGCTTCTCTTTCGTGTCGAGTTGGGAACGAAAGGCGGCAAACGCGCTGAGCTGGGCCGCGAGCGCCGGATCGACGTCGGCATCCGCCCTCGCGCTGGCCGTGGTCGCGGCCCGGTCGGCGACGGGCGAACCGGCTTCCTCCTCCGTGGATGGCGTGTCGGCAGCCTCGTCCGCCGGCTTGGCCGGGCCCGCCCGGCTGCCGTCGACCACCGCCCGCTCGGGAAGGCCGACGAGCGCCGCTGCTGCCTCGGGGGCGAACTCGAGCCAGGCATCGCGGGAGACGACATCGAGCGTCTCGGCCGCGCCGATCTCGGCAGCCCGGTTCTTGAGCCCGTCGCGGAGGCGGAGAAGGGGAGCCGGATCCTGCGTGTAGACGACGCGCACCTGGGCCGCGGCCCGCTCTTGGGCGGTGCGGGTCCGCTCCTGATCGGGCTTCTCAAAGGGAACGCGCGCGGCGATTCCCCGAGAGGCGACGGAGCCGGTGTGCCACGGCATCGGCTCCGTCCAGCCGTGGAGGGCGATCAGGAGCACCGTGGCTGCCGCCAGACAGAGCGCCAGACGGAGGAGAACCTCCGATCGCGACACCCGCTCGAGGAGCGCCCCCACGAAGCCCTGCGGCCCCTCCACGGAATGGCCGCGTCGGACGGTGCGGCGGTAGGAGGAGGGAGCGACGGGCATGGGTGCGACAGCGCGGCGACGAAAGGAAACGACGGGACAGGGGTGGATCAGCGGGGAGGACGACCGTGGTCGTCGTGGGCCTCGTCGTCATACGCCTCGACGATCCGTTGAACCAGCGGATGACGGACGATGTCGCGCCCCCCGAGACGCACCCGGCAACAGCCGGGGACGTGCTGGAGGCGCCGCATCGCGTCGACGAGCCCGCTGGTGCGGTTCGCGGGGAGATCGACCTGGGTGGTGTCACCGGAGATCACCATCTTCGAGCCCATCCCGAGGCGGGTGAGAAACATCTTCATCTGCGAGACGGTCGTGTTTTGCGCCTCGTCGAGGATGATGAAGGCGTTGTTGAGCGTCCGCCCGCGCATGTAGGCCAGCGGCACCATCTCCACCACGTCTTGCTCGCCGAGCCGCTTGAGGAGTTCGAAGTCGATCAACTCGCGGAGGGCATCAAGGAGGGGACGGAGGTAGGGGTTGATCTTCGCCTGGAGATCGCCCGGCAGGTAGCCGAGGCTCTCGCCGGCCTCGACCGCGGGGCGGACGAGGATGATCTTCCGCACCTGTTCGGCCCGCCACAGCGACACCGCCATCGCCACGGCGAGAAACGTCTTCCCGCTTCCCGCCGGGCCGCTGCAGAGGACGACGTCGTGTTCGCGGATCGCCCGCACGTAGGCGGCCTGCCCCTCCGAGCGCGGCATGACGTGCCGGCCGGCACG
>CAJBCV010000267.1 GCA_903951635.1 uncultured Planctomycetaceae bacterium | reverse complement strand
TGGCCGGGGGGCAGTGGACCGGCGGGGTTTTCTGTTAGAATGTCCCACCCTGATCGATTTCGCGGTGGCTATAGCTCAGTTGGTTAGAGCACTAGATTGTGATTCTAGGGGTCGCGGGTTCGAGTCCCGTTAGCCACCCTTGTTTTGTCCGGGCTTCCCGCCCGGAGGCGTGCCGAGTTTTGTCCGGGCTTCCCGCCCGGAGGTGTGCCGAGTTTTGTCCGGGCTTCCCGCCCGGACGTGCCGGCCGGGCGAGGCTTGCGTCGACGACGACGCCCTCGCCCCGAGCAAGGCCGCGGGGCACTCGATCCGCCGTCGCTATCGTCTCCGGTTCATCCCGCGATGGCCGAGGTGTGGAGCATCCACGCCGCCAAGACCGCC
Organism: uncultured Planctomycetaceae bacterium; assembly: GCA_903951635.1. Classification (GTDB taxonomy): domain Bacteria; phylum Planctomycetota; class Planctomycetia; order Pirellulales; family UBA1268; genus QWOP01. The sequence continues at coordinate 7,202 of CAJBCV010000267.1, read as the reverse complement.
CGCGCTGTCCAGGCAGCGGTGCGGAGCCGAGTGGTGCGCACGAGCCGGTCGAGCGTGCCCGGTGGAGCCTCTCCGCTCCGTAGCGCCTCGTGGAGCGGCACCTGCACCAGAGCCGTCGACAAGACGACGACCGCCACCAGCGCGAGACCGGCGATCGCCGCACCTCGACCGATGGAGGCGGGGGGAAAGAGCACGAGCCACACCGCCGTGGCCGCTTCGACCAGCATCGGAACGAGGACGATCGGGCGGGTGCGACGGAGATTCTCGTCGTGGTAGGCCCGCGCGCGGGCAAGGGAGACGAAATCCTCACGCCGGGGCCCGGTGCCATCCGTCTGGACATGCACGAAGAGCGGATAGTGGACCCTCTCGACAAACCACGCGATCGTCGCCATGGCGGTGCTCGCCATGACCTGGACGATGAGGATCCACAGCGTGGTCGTCGGCATCGTCATCGTGCCGCGCTCTCGGCGGGAGCGACGCTCGTGCCCTGAAGCGACTCCGTTGCCCCGCCGGCCGACGCACCGTGGTGGCACCGCCAGGCATGGGCCAAGATGAGCGCAAAGGGAATCCACCAGACGAGATCGTTGGTGGGGATCGTGATCCCGAACCCGGGAGGCACTTCTCCGCGGAGGACGCCGTCGGCATAGCCGATCGGCCCAAACACCTTGCCGAGAAAGCCAACCAGCACGATCGGCCAGTGCCGCACCGGATCGGAAGCGGCGGCCAGATAGCCGACGCCGTACACGCCGACGATCATCCCGACGCACTGCCAGATGAAGGGGTAGTTGGGGGGATCGATAGAGGCCAGGTCGAACAGCCACATCGGCCGAAGGACGGTAAGCGCACCCCAGAGAAGGTTGTAGACGCCAGCGGCGATGAGGCACGAGTTCATCCAGGGGGGCGTGGCGGTAGCGGGGGAAGAGGGCATGACGGTGATTTTGCCAGAGGAGGATCGGAGGCACTTCCCCACGAAACCGTGGGATGACGGCCGTTGTAACGGCCGGCGGGGGCTGCGCTTGACGGATGCGGTGACCGGCCCGTATCTACCAATCCTCGCCCCGGGCATCCGCCTGGACCGCTCTCTTTTTTCCACCCCTTTTACGCTCTGCCCGAGGATCCCAACCGATGGTCGATTTCCTTGGTATCGGCGTTCAGAAGGGAGGGACGACCTGGCTCTACCACCAACTCTCCCGCCACCCGCAGGTCGCTTTCCCGGGCGGAAAGGAGATCCACTTCTGGGACCGGGCCGATGCCCGGCTCGTCGAGCAGTGGCTCAAGCTCCTCGAGCCCCCCGCGCGGACCAACGCCGCGGGCCAGCCGATCCGCTCCGGTGAGATCACCCCGGCCTATGCCTCGCTCCCAGCCGAGTCGATCCGCGCGCTCCATGCCGCCTGCCCCGACGTCCGGCTGTTCATCACCTTCCGCAACCCGCTCGAACGGGCCTGGTCGGCGGCGCTGATGGCGCTGGTGCGGGCGCAGATGCTCGATGCCGAGGTGTCGGATCAATGGTTCGTCGATCACTTCCAGTCGGCCGCCTCGCGGCGCGCCGGTGACTACTCGGCGATCATGGAACGGTGGCTCGCGGTCTTCCCCGAGGAGCAACTCCTCCCGCTCATCCGCGACGACATCGAGGCCTGTCCGGTCGGCACGCTCGAGGCCCTCGCCGACCATCTCGCCATCGATGGCAACGGCTTTGCCGGGCTCACCGCCACTGAGTTGGCCGAGCGTGTCGTGCCGATCCTCACCGCCGATCAGGCATACAAGCAGCAGCAGGATCTCCCTCCGCGGCCGTCGCTGGTGCCGGTGCTCAAGGAGATGTACGCCCCCGAGGTGGGCCGTATCGCCAAGCTCCTCGGCCGCGATCTGAAACGCTGGGTGGACGGATTCGGCACCCCCGCCGCCCACCGGCCGCAGGTCCGCCACGAGATCCGCATCGGGCTCCACGGCGCCATGGCCGTCGACAAGTGGCTCGCCGAAGGGGGATCTCCAGCGCCTCCGCCGGCACCCCCCTCCGCGCAGGAGTCAGGAGCGACGCGCGGATGACGCGCCCCGGGCTGTCGGTGATCGTGGTTTTTCGCGACATGGCCCGCGAGGCCCCGCGGACGCTCTTCACCCTCTCGCCGCGGTATCAGCGCGGCGTCGATCCACGCGCGTACGAAGTGATCGCCGTCGATGCCGGATCGGCCGTGCCGCTCGATGCGGCGCTCGTGGAGGCGCTGGATGACGCCGCAGGCCCGCGATTCACGCTCCTCCGAACGCCGCCATCCCCATCCCCCAGTGCGGCGATCAACGAGGCAGTTCGCCGCTCCTCCGGCGCCGCGGTGATGGTCTGCATTGACGGCGCGAGGATGCTGACGCCGGGGGTGGTGCGCTTCACGCTCGATGCCTTCCGGGCCTGGGAAGACCCGCTGGTCGCCACGCTCGCCTGGCACCTCGGCCCCAAGATCCAGAACGAATCGATGCTCGAGGGCTACGACCAGTCGGTCGAGGACCGGCTCCTGGAATCGGTCGACTGGCGTGCCGATGGCTACGAACTGTTCCGGATCGCCGCCTTCGCCGGCTCGAGCCGGCGCGGATGGTTTCTCCCCCTCTCCGAGAGCAACGGCGTGGCTGTCCGTCGGGAGACGTTCGATCGGCTCGGTGGCTTCGATGAAGGCTTTCAGACCCCCGGCGGGGGCTTGGTGAATCTCGACTTCCACCGCCGCGCCTGCACGCTTGCCGGCGCGGTCGTCCACCTTCTCGGCGAAGGGACGTTTCACCAGTTCCATGGCGGCGTGGCGACGAACGTCCCTGCGGCCCGTCATCCGTTCCCGACGTTTCACGAGGAATATGTCCGCCTCCGTGGCGAGCCGTTCGCTCCCCCGACGGCGCTGCCGCTGCTCCTCGGCGGGATGCCGCCGCAGGCCCTGGCGTTCCTCGAGCGATCGCTCGCCGAGGCCCGTGCGGCGGGCGGGGCGTGAGGCGCCCCCATGAACCGTCGCGCCATCCTCGTTCTCGGCATGCATCGCAGCGGCACTTCGGCGCTGACGAGGATCATCGGCCATCTCGGCGCGAGCCTTCCCCTCGATCCGATGCCCGAGACGGCCGACAACCCGTGCGGCTACTGGGAATCCCGATCGATCGCCAGGTTCAACAACCGGCTCCTCGAATCGGCCGGGACCCGCTGGAACGACGATGCCCCGCTTTGCGATGCGTGGTTTGCCGACCCTGCCCGGGCGGCCGACGAAGCCGAGGCGGCGGCGCTCCTCGCCGCGGCCTTCGGTGATGCGACGCTCCTGGTCTTCAAGGATCCACGGGTCTGTCGCCTCCTGCCGTTCTGGAGCAACGTTCTCGCCCGCGTTTCGATCGAGCCGTATGCCCTCCTGGCCGTGCGCGATCCCTTGGAGGTGGCCCGCTCCCTCCAGGCCCGCCTCGGCGATGCGTCGTTCCGGCCGGCGGCGGTGGCTGCAGTCGAACGCGGTCTCCTCCTCTGGCTGCGCTACGTCCTCGATGCCGAGGCCCGGTCGCGCGGCATGCGCCGCAGCGTGATCGACTATGCCGACCTGATCGCCGATTGGCGCTCGGCGGTGCGTGGGCTCGTCGAAGGCGTGCCGTTACCGACGATCACGTTCGAGGGGGCCACCGCGATCGACGGCTTCCTGTCGCCGGGGCTGCGCCGCCAGCGCGGCCCGGTGGCCGACGCGATCGGCGCGACGGGCATCGAGGCTCTGCGGCGGATCGGCGCGGACGTGGTTCGGGCTGTGGAGCCGGGCGTCGAACAGGCCGCGGCGCAGCACCGGCTCGACGCCCTCGCCTGCTCCTGTGATCGGCTGTCGACGGCTTCCATACCCTTCCGGCAGGGGCCTGCCGCGACCACGCTTCGCGATCCCTGGGCCGAGCGAATCCTCGCGGAGCTTGCCGCCCTGCCGCCGGCCAGCCCGCCGCCTCCGCCAGGCAGCCGGGTGCTCTTCCTCTCGGGCGCCCCGCGGAGTGCGGGGCACGTCTACCGGGTGGAGCATACCGTCGCCGCCCTCGCCGCGGAGGGTTGGCGGGCTTCGTGGTTGCCGCTCGACGATGCCGGGGTGCCGGTTGCGGTCGGGGAGGCCGATCTCGTCACGGTCTTCCGAGCCACGTGGGGGAAGACGCTTGCCGAGGTGTGGAAGCACTGCCGCGCCCGGGGGATCCCGCTCGTCCACGACATCGACGATCTCGTGTTCGATCCGGCCGTGATCGCCGCCGGTCAGATCGCCTTCATCGACCGGCTCCCTGAGGATCGCCGGCAGCGTTGGCTCGCCGACGCGGCGCTCCACCGTCGGGCCCTCGCCGAGAGCGATGCCTGCGTCGTGACGACGCCGGGCCTGGCCGTGGCGGCAGCGGCGGTCTTGCCACAGGTCCACGTCCTCCCCAACGGGTTCTCAGCCGCGATGCTCGCCGCGGCCGACGCCGCCCGCTCGGGCGCGAAGCCGTCAGTGGTCGATGGGCGGCTCCGCGTCGGCTTCGCCAGTGGCACGCCGACGCACCACCGCGACTTCGCCACGATCGCTCCGGTGCTTGCCGATCTCCTCGCCGGGCGGAACGACGTCGACCTCGTCATCGTCGGCCATTTCGACCTCGCCGCCGTGCCCGAACTCGCTCCCTACGCAGCCCGGATCGAGATCCGCCCGGCGGTGTCGCTCCTCGGGCTCCATGCCGAGGTGGCCCGGTTCGACGTCAATCTCGCTCCGCTCGAGACGGGGAATCCGTTCTGCGAGGCGAAGAGTCCGATCCGCTGTACGACCGCGGCGCTGGTTGCCGTGCCGAGCGTCGTCGCGGCGACGGCGCCCTTGCAGGCTGCTGTCATCGACGGGGAGACCGGCCTGGTGGCCCGTTCGATCGACGATTGGGGAACGATGATCGCGCGGCTTCTCAACGAGCCGGTCCGCCGCGCAGCGTTCGGGGCGGCGGCCCGGATCGACGTCATCGCCCGCTTCGGCCCCGACGCGATCCGCGACCGCGCCGGGCGAGTGTACGCGGCGATCCTGGCCGACCGCGGCCGCCCGATTGCCGAGGGCTTCGCCCCCCCTGCCTGAGCCTCAGGCGGCACGGCGGGACGGCGGAGCGACCCGGACCGGCTGACGGGCAGGGATCTGCCCGGGGCGGAAGAGCGTCAGCTCGAGGATCTTTGCCAGGCTTGCCTGGCTTCCCACGACGGACGATCCGTCGGGAAGCGTGATCCGGAGGGCAGCGGCGGGAAGGGCTGCTTTCTTGGTGGCCATGCGGTCTCCTTCACGGGGTGCGTGTTCGAGGTGCTGGGCCGATGGAGCGGGGGGGCGGACGCTGCCGCCGATCCCGTTGCCGATGGGTGATATCGGCAACCAGGGGCCTTGGGGAAGAACCCGATTCCGCCGCCTGGAACAGTTTTTCCAACCCGACCGGATAGGAGGAGCCCCTCCCGGCATCGGCTCCGTGGCCGAAGTAGGCTTCCCTGGCAGGACACCATCGACGGAGGGGGCCCGAGGGCCCTGAGGAAGGCATGAGCACGACGAGCCGATTGGGAAGTGCGGTGATCGCCGCGCTTCTGGGGATGCTGATGTTCCTTCTCGGGATCGGGGGGATCACGACGCTCATGCTCTCCAACGAGCGCGCCATGCTTGCGGCGCAGGAACGGCGCTTCCGCTCCTATCTCCTCGCCGACGAATTGCGGCAGAGCTCCGACGACCTCACGCGCCTGGCGAGGACGTACGTCGTCACCGGGGATCCCCGTTTCCGAACGCACTATGGAAGCGTCCTCGAGATCCGCAACGGCGTCCAGCCGCGGCCGGTCTCGCCGGAGCGGATCTATTGGGATTTCATGGCCGTCGACGACGTGAAGCCGAGGCCCGACGGCGCCGCGGCGCGCCTGCGGGATCTGATGCAGGCCGAGGGGTTCACGACCGCCGAATTCGAACTCCTCCGGGAGTCGCAGGCCAATTCCGACGGGCTGGTGACGCTCGAGACCGAAGCGATGAACGCCGTCGCGGCCATGGCGCAGCCTGCAGCCACGGGGGAACTTGCCCCGGCGGAGAACGCCCCACCGACGCCGGTCCTGCGGATGCACGGCGTCGACTACCATCGGGAGAAAGCGCGGATCATGGCGCCGATCGACCGCTTCTTCGGGCTCGTCGAGCAACGCACCGCCGATGAAGTCCAAAAACATGTCGATCGATCGCGGATGCTTTTCCGTTGCCTTCTCGGCCTCATCGGACTGGCGGTCGCCGCGGTGGTGGCGATGGGCGTGGCGATTTTCCGCACGGTCATCGGCCCGGTAAACGGGGCGGCGGAGGTGCTGGCCGTCGCCAGCCACGATCTCGAGGGGGTCTCGACGCAACTCGCCTCGGCCAGCCAAGAGCTTGCCGAACGCTCGAGCGAGCAGGCCGCGGCCCTCGAGGAGACGGCTTCGGCCACGACCAACGTCGCCGCCCTGACCCGGGAGACGGCTGCCGGAGCGCGCCGGGCCGATCAACTTGCCATCGAGGCACGCGCGGCGGTCGCCGAGGCAGGTGGGGCGATCGACTCCCTCGCCGCGTCGATCTCCACCATCGCGACGACGGCCCACTCGACCTCGAAGATCGTGAAATCGATCGACGAGATCGCGTTCCAGACCAATCTCCTCGCCCTCAACGCCGCCGTCGAGGCGGCGCGGGCCGGCAGCGCCGGGGAAGGGTTTGCCGTCGTCTCGACCGAAGTGAGGAATCTGGCCCAGCGGGCCGCCGCCGCTGCGCGCGACACCGCCAGCCGGATCGAGGAGGTGATTGCCTCGGTGCGCGAAGGGGAACGCCTCGCCGGGCGGACACGGAGTTGCTCGGGGCTGGCGGCCGAGAAGGTTGGCCACATCGCCAGCGAAGTGGGGCGGATCGTCGTCGCCGCCGAGGAGCAGGCCCGCGCCATCGAGCAGGTGAACGGGAAGGTCGTGGAGATGGAGAGGGTCGTGCAGGAGAACGCCGCCGGCGCGGAGCGGTCGGCGCAGGCTGCCGAGGAGGTCAGGCTCCGGGCGGATGACGTTCAAGGCTCGGTGGAGGGGCTCGTTCGGCTCGTCGGCACCGGCGTGCAGGGCTGATCCACCCGCAGGCCCGCGGGCCCCGAGGACGAGGGAACCGCCGGACTGGAGGGGTCGCAGGGCCGGCGGGCCAGTTGCGACCGGCGGCGCGGCGCGGCTATCCTCTTGACCGACCGGGGGGCGGCAGTGTCGTGTCGTCAGTCGGTCG
>CAJBCV010000266.1 GCA_903951635.1 uncultured Planctomycetaceae bacterium | reverse complement strand
GTTTCACGGCCCGGCTGGCCCTGGCGGCGCCGCGGCCGGCTGGCCTGGCTGCTCCGGCTGCAACAGCCGACGGAGCAGTCGGCCACGGCGTGGACCACCGCCGAGCGGCCCGGCCGGTGCGCCCGCTGCCCCCGGCGCCTGCTGGGCTCCGGCCGCGGGCGCGGCCTGCCCAGGCTGCGGGGCATTGGCCGCTTCCGCGGCGGCCCGCTGCGCCCGACGCCGAGCCACTTCGTCGATCAGCCCACCCACCAGATCGATCACCCGATCGGTCTGCGGCGAATCGGCCATCTGCGGCGCCAGCCGATCTTTGAGGTCGTCGATGATCTGCGCCGTGCCCTGCTTCGGCGGCTGCGCCGCGGCGGGCCCATCGGCTCCCTCCGCGAGCGGCCGGGCGTCGGCTCCGCCGGCAAACTCTGCCGGCGGCTGATCCTTGGCCGGGGCACGGTCGCCCCCTGAAAACGCTTGGCCGGCTTGCGGCCCCAATCCCGGACGCTGGATCGGCGACCACCCCGGCCGCGGTGGCGGGGCGGGAAGCGATTCCGGTTGTCCGGCAGCATCGACATCGCCCGCTCGAGCGCCGCCGGTTTGAGCGCCGTCGGCAGCGACGTCAGCACCTTCTCCCTGACCGGGCGACCAGCCCGGCCGCGGTGGCGGGGATGGCTGGCGCGGCGACGGAGCGCCGGCCTGGGGCGCAGGCGACTGGGCCGGAGCGGCAGCGGGCCGATTGAGGAGGCGATCGATCGTCCCGGCGATCACGTCGGCGGCGACGCCGCGGATCGAGCCATCGAAGTCGATCCGCGGCTCACCGAGCTTGCCCCCGATCCCGATCGACACCGTCTTGCCGGCAAGCGTGGCGAGCACGGGGCGGTCGGCGGGAAGATCTGCCGGAAAGGGAAGGGCAAGCTTGAGATCGAGCACCTTGTCGTCGAGCCCCACCGAGCCACTCGAGGTGAGGTCGAGCCGGCTCCCGCCACGCGGCAGGGGAAATCCGAACTCGAGCCCTTCGTGCCACATCCGCCGGTCTTCCATCCGGAAGCTGATCTGCGAATCGTCGGCCACCCGGATCGACGTCGGCACCTGGATCCGCCCCGGCAACGCCGCGAGGATTCCAGTCACCAGTGGCCCCGGGCCGAGATCGACCGCGTGCATCGTGAGCTTGCCAGAGAACGCCGACTTCTCCGGCACTCCCACCGGGAACGTGCCCCCGTCGAGCGCGAGGGAGAATCGGCCGCCGGTGCGCGTGGCATCGGCCAGCACCGGCGCGATGTAGGCGAGCACGCCTTGCGCCACGCTCGGCTCGAGGAGGGCTTCCTCGAGAATCGTCGTCGGCTTGAGCGTCCACTCGCTTGCCTCACCCGACGGCGTGTGGGCGAGGCGGAGCTCGACGTCGATCGGATCGCTGATCCACGGATCGGGCGACCACGGCCCCTCGATTCGGACGCGGGCATCGACGACGTCGAGCACCATGCGAAGGGGTGTCTTCCGCGGTGGACGGTGACCATCGCCCTGCGCTTCCTGCTCGCTCGGATCGACGAACAGACCGGCGGCGTTGGAATTGCGATCCTCGTCAAACACGAGATGCGCCTCGAGCCCCTCCACGCTCACATGCCCGACGTCGCCCCCGGAAAGAAGGAATGCCGCGATCCCATGGGAGGCCTCGATCCGCTGGATCACCACCGGTTCGCGGGCGCCGTTCTTGGGCACCACCACGACATCCTCGAAGACGATCGGCCCGAGCCAGGTGAACGTCGCCTTCGCCATCTCCACCCGGCCGTGGAGGTTGGGGACGTTGCGCGACACCCACGCGGTCACCCGCGACGGCTCCGAGAGCCACCACGGCACCACCGCCCCGCCGAGAAGAATCAGGCCGAGGACCACGAGCCCCGCCGTGGCGAGCACGCCGGTCCAGGATCCCTTCGCGGCAACAGTCGGCCCAGCAGCAGGCGTGTCGATCGGCATGGCACCAGTGGCGGAGGAAGGAGACGGCTGGGAAGCAGAGGCGTCGGGGGGAACGCGATCGGTCATGAGATCAATCACCTGCGGGCGTCGCCGGGCTCGGATCGACGAGGATCGATTCATCCTACCGAGGGGGAGAACGGGAAAAAGGAGGCCTTGAGCAGGCCCCTGGATGCCGCCCCGGCGACAGTACGGGGCTGGGCGGGGAAAAGTTGGGGGGATCGCCGCGCCGGGGCAGAAAAAAACCGGGCCCCCCTTACGGGAGGCCCGGTCTGGATTGGAACGACTCTTGCGAGCCGTCGATGAATCCCCGCAACGATCGACCCATGCCTCAGGGCAGGCATGCGAGGGACGATCGCCGGACGATTCAGGTGCCGACGGCGGCCGGAGCAGCCGGGGCCTCGGTCGGAACGGCCGGGACAACCGGGGCAGCAGCCGGAGCAGCCTCGGTCGGCACGCCCTCGGAGATCACGCTGGCACCGCTGCAGTCGCCGTTCGGGCAACCACCGGAGACCGCGCCACCCTCGACGGCGTAGCCGGCCGAGTCGCCACCGCAGCTCGAGCAACCGCTCGAAACGGCACCACCCTCGACCATCTCACCGCCACCGCAGCTCGAGCAGCCGCTCGAGGCGGGAGCCGAGTCGCCACAGCTCGAGCAGCCGCTCGAAGCCGGGGCGGCGTCGCCACAGCCGCTGTCGCAGGCCGGAGCAGCCGGGGCAGCGCCGTGGCAACCACGGGCGGCCTTCTTGGCGTGCAGCTTGGCGAGGAGGCCAACACGCTTCTTGCCGTGGCAGCTGGGGGCAGCGGCCGGGGCCGGAGCCGGAGCAGCAGCGGCTTCGCAGCCGGAATCACAAGCCGGGGCGGCTTCGGCAGCGGCAGCGCCGTGGCAGCCCTTCTTGGCGTGGAGCTTGGCGAGCAGACCGCCGTGGCACGACTTGCGGCCGTGACAACCGTGGCCAGCGACCGCACCCGACTCACCGCCGACGAGGCCGATGGCGACGAGCGCGACGACCATCGCAACCGCGGAACCGAGGAAACGCTTCATCTGAGATCTCCAGGAAAAAAGTATTCGAACGCGAACGCGATCCGAATCGGCCGTCACGAACCGCTTCCGATCCGGGACGGCCACCGGACCGCAGCAAAGACGTTGCCGGTCCGGATGGCATCAGCCAGCCGGAGCGGAGAGCCCCCCGTCGGAACACCCCGACAACCAGCGGCACTCCCCTGTAAGTGCTGCGGGTTGGCGAAAGATTGCCGTCTGGGAAATCTGGGTAGAAGGCTAACAGCCGGGGGGGAGGTGTCAAGAACCGACCCCCGCCGCAGGCTCACCAGCAAGAGGGGGTGGTGGCGGTGGTCCGGGCCGTCTGGGCCGAGATTGCCGGCGATGACGCGGGGGAAGGGGGGCTGCCGGCTCCCCTGGGGAGATAAAAAAAGGCGACCGGGGGGAATCCCTCCCGGTCGCCAAGGGCGGTCTTGTGGGGTTTTTCAGGCGGCCGGGCTTTAGCCAGGCCCGTCCTCACCGGCGACGCTCGCCCCCCGGCTGGGCAGCGGTCTCGGCCGCCGGCTGGGCCGAAGTGGCCGGGGCGACGGTGGTGCCGGTGGTCGGGGCGGGCGTGCCCCCCTCGGCCTGCTCGGCGGCCTGGGCCCGACGCTGCATCTCGACAGCGACCATCTCCTGCTTGGCGATCATGTCGTCGGGGTCTTCGAAGTTGAGGAGGAGTGGCGCCATGTCGTCGAACACCTTCATCGCCATCCCCACCACCCGCCAGCCCTCCGGATCGAGTCGGACGACCCAGACGATGTTCTCGCTGCTCTCCTGTCCCGCTTCATCGACGTCGGACCAGACCGTCCCCACATGGACGAGGTCACCCGAATCGCCGATCAACTCGCAGTCCTTCACCTGGTAGCGGGCTGAAGGGTTCACCGGGGGTGCGACGGTGAGGCCGAGCTCCTCCGTCTTCGTCCGCGCGACGGTCGTGAGCATCGACGAGGCAGCGGTGTCGTCCCCGCGCTTGATCGCCTCGAGGAACTCCACCACCGTCGTCTTGGCCGACTCGGTTCCTCCCGACTTCGCCCCGGCCGTCGCTCCCCCACCACCGCCGGAGCAGCCGGAGAAGACGAGGGCGGAAACCGTCGCGCAGCCAGCGAGGAAGCTCGCCGTCCACAGCGACCAGCGGCCGACATGCGAGGAGACGGGGGGGCGGTGGGGCGTGAGGCTCATCGTGGACTCCATTCCGGCGTGATTTGAAAGGTCGTGTCGTTCCGGCGGGCCTCGGTCGGCCCGTGGCCTGCCGGCGGGAACGATTTCGGCGGAGGGTGACGATGGCAGGGACGAGGGTCAAGGTGAAAAACAGCCGGGGAAAAGGCTGTCGGCGAGTGGCAGCCCCCGGTCGGAGCGATAGGATGAAGCTCCGGATGCCCCCCGTTCGCCGGCGCACCGCATGCCAGGGATGTCACCAAGGTCGTGGACAAAGGGCGTGGACACAGGTCATGGATTCGGACATCGATGATTCGGAGATGGGCATGAACATCAATATGGATACGGCCATCGACGCTGAGCCCGCGCGCCGGCCCCTGCCCTCGGCGACCACGGTGCTGGCCAACCTTCATGTCTCCGCCGTCGCCCCGCGAACCTTCCTCATGGGGGTGTGTGGGGGCGTGATCATCGCGCTGGTGTTCGCCGTGGCGATCGGCGATGCGGCCCAGGGGGGCAGGCGTCCTCACGAGCGGCAACGGGCCAAGCCCCCGGCCAAGGATTGGGACAAGACGTCGAAGTCGGCCTTTCTCGACGACGCCTTCACGACCCTCGAAGGGGAGCGTCCCGATTTCGTCGCCGCCTCGGCAGCCCGAACGGTTGGGCCCAACGGCGGCGCGGCGGCTGCCACCGGAGACAACGGCGGTGGCTTTCGCTGGTCGGGGCTGATCTCCCCCGACACCCTCGCCGACGAGGTGAAGGAGCAGCGGAAGGCGGTCGCCGCGGCCGTCGCCTCGGCGTCGGAGTTCAAGGGAGGGGGCTACGACAAAGCCCGCGAGGCCTTCAGCGCCATTGCCCTGGCGTTCGGGGTGATCGCCGTCCACGACGGCGACGTCCGCTGGAAAAAGGATGCCGAAAACGCCCGCGACCTCTTCGCCCGGGTCGGCTTCAATTGCAAGGTGGGGACCGACGGCTCGTTCGCCGAAGCGAAGGCCCGGGCCGCGGATCTCGAAGCGCTCCTCGACGGCGGCTCACCGGAGAAGCAGGCCGGCCGGGAAGAAGATTTCGCCTGGAGCCAAGTCGCCGCACGGCCGGCGCTCATGACCCGCCTCGAGGTGGCCGAGCAGGTGGCCGGGGGGATCGTCGCCTCCAAGGGCGATTTCGAAAAGCAGGTCGACGCCCTCCTTCGCGAGGTGGAAATCGTCGCCGCGATCGGCGAAGTGATCCAACAAAAGGCGTTCGAGTACCACGATGACGACACCTACCGGGCCTATTCCGCCGCGATGCGGGATGCGGCGGTGAAGGCCCGCGACGCCGCGCGGCGGTCTGACTACGATGCCGTCCGGGCTGCGGTCGGCGATCTGAAGAAATCGTGCGATACCTGTCATGGCGACTACCGCAGCTGACCCCCGAGGACCTTTGGCGCATGTCGAGAGAACCAACCGCCGGCCGCCGGCAGGCACGCGCCACCGGATCGGGCCGCAACGTTCCTGCCCGACCCCGTCTCGGAAGGGGAGGCGAGGTGCGGCGCCGCCCGTCGGACCGGCCGGGCAAACGCGATCGCGGCGAGGAGGAGCGCGGGCCGCTCGAGATCGCGCTGGTCGGTGATCTCACCGACAACGAGGCCGACCTCACCGACAAACTCCTCGGCGTGCCGCCGGGGGGGGAATGCACGATCTGGTTCGACTCACCCGGGGGAAATCCGTACTGCGCGATGGCGCTCTCGACGCTCATGAAGCTGCGTGGCGTGCGGGCGACGGGGATCGTCGGCGGCGAGTGTTCGTCGGCAGCGCTGTGGCCGTTTGCCACCTGCGTCCGTCGTCTCGTCACCCCGTTCAGCGTGTTTCTCTTCCATCCGATGAAATGGCAGAGCGAAGAGCACATCGGCATCACCGAGGCGGCCGAGTGGTCGCGCCACTTCGTCGAGCTGGAGGCGGAGATGGACCGGATGCTCGGCGACCTTTTCGGTCGGTCGCACGATCTCATCGCCCGGTGGATCAAGACCCACCGCTACGTATCGGGCAAGGAGATGGTGGAGGCGGGGCTGGCGGAGATGGTGGCCCTGGACACCCTCCCCGAACTCGTTCCCCCAGCCGCCGACTGACCCACTCACGGCCCGTTGGTCACGCTGCTACCATGGTTTGACTCGTTGCTTTGATCGATCGATTCGGTTGCCCGTTTCCCCCACTTCGCCCCCTGTCTTCGTTCCGGAGCGCTCTCATGCACGCCCGCCCCCTGTTCGTCGCCCTCCTTGCCCTCGTCGCCACCATGGCCCCGGCCCACGCCTGGCAGGCCGAGGCCGATGCGCTCGCCTACACGATCGCCGACGGTGGGTTTTCGCTCGCCGCCCCGGAGGGCTGGAAGCGGGTGCAGCCGAAGTCTTCGATCGTCGAGACCGAGTTTTCGATTCCGTCCGAGGGGGAGGGGCTCCAGCCCGGGCGGATGACCGTCATGGGGGCCGGTGGCAGCGTGCAGGCGAACGTCGATCGCTGGTTTGGCCAGTTCGCCCAGGCCGACGGGAGCGACACGAAAGACAAGGCGACGACGAAGAAGCTCAAGCTCGCCGGTTGCGACGTCACGATCGTCGACATCACCGGCACCTACAAGGACGCCCCGGCCGGGCCGTTTGCCGGCGGGAAGGCCGTCGATCGCCCCGATTACCGGATGCTCGCGGCGATCGTGGAAACGCCTGACCGCGGCAATTACTTTCTGAAGTTCTACGGACCGGGGAAGACCGTCGCGAAGTATGCCGACGGATTCCGCACGATGGTCGAAGGGCTCGTTCCCGCCGCCAAGTGATGAGTCCGTTCTCCCGTTCCCGCCCCCGGAGTCGTCCGCCGACATGAAGATCCAGGACTTCCTCGACCACCACCGCATCGCCGGCAACCCGTTTGCCGAGGAAGACGCGCAGAACGACACCGTCTTCAAGCGCACCTGCCTGGAGTCGACGTTCCATCCGGCCTGGGACAAGATCTACGGCAACCCCGACGATCCGAGCACGGCGATCGTGTTCGGCGAGAAGGGGGCGGGGAAGACCGCGCTCAAATTGCAGATGGTGAGGCAGTTCGAGCGCCACGACGCCGATCATCCGGAACGGAAGACGTTCGTCGTCCTCTACGACGATTTCAATCCGTTTCTCGATCGCTTCATCGATCGGGTCGGCCCGAAGCGGCCGGTGGAGAAGGTGCTCGCTCACTGGAAACTGTGGGACCACATCGACGCCATCCTCGCTATCGGCACGACCAAACTCGTGTCGACGCTCCTCGAGGGGAACGCTCGGGAGAAGCACCGGCTCGCCGGACCGCAGGCGCGGGATCTGGCGCTCTTGGCAGCCTGCTACGACCAGTCGACCGGGGAGACGTTTCCTTCCCGCTGGGCCCGGCTCCGCCGGATCGTCGGTTACAAGACTTGGAAGTCGTCGTGGTCGTGGTGGCTCGGCATGGTGGCTACGGCGATCATGGCGGGGGCGCTCGTGTCGGGGGGCGTTCGCGGAAATCTCGAGTGGACGCGGTGGTGGTGGCCGTGGGCGTTGCTCGCGGCCGCGTGGGCGCCCTGGCTGTGGCGGCGCGTGCGGGCTTGGTGGACCGCGGGGCGGATCGTCCGCAGCATGCGCACCGGCAATCGCACCACCGGCCAGCTCACCCAGGCCCTGGCGCGGATGCCGGAGGTCGATCTCGCCGGGCAGCCGCTGCCGAAGCATGCTCGCAGCGACGACCGCTACGAACTCCTGGCGAAGTTTCAGGGGGTGCTCGCGGCCCTCGGCTACACCGGGATGGTGGTCATCGTCGACCGGGTTGACGAGCCGCACGCCATCAACGGGCAGGCCGAGCGGATGCGGCTCCTCGTCTGGCCGATGCTCGACAACAAGTTTCTCAAGTCCCCCGGGCTCGGCTTCAAGCTCCTCCTCCCCGAAGAGCTCTACCGTTTCATCGAACGCGAGGACGAGCAGTTCAACCAGCGCGCCCGCCTCGACAAGCAAAACCTCGTGCCGAGCCTCGAGTGGACGGGCGAGACGCTCTATGACATCGCTTCGCAGCGGGTGAAGGCAGCGAGCGTCGGAAGCCCCCCGGCAACCCTCGCCCAACTCTTCGATCCCGCGGTCGATCAGCGGCGGCTCATCGACGGGCTGCGGAGCCTCCGCGTGCCCCGTCACCTGTTCAAGTTCCTCCACCGCCTCCTCGTCTCCCACTGCCACTCCCACACCTCCGAGCAGCCGGTGTGGACGATCCCGTTGGAGCAGTTCGAGCGGGAACTGGCCGTGTTCCAACGCGATCAGGACGCCTTCGATCGCGGCCTCGCCCCACGCTGAGCGTGTTGCTGCCGGGCTCGTCTCCCACGGCTGGCCAGCCGTGGCCGGTCGCCGTGATGATGCTTCCGCCTCGTGCTCCCCAGCCCTTGGCTGCAGTCGCTATCCCTCGGAAGAAGGATTCTCGAGCAACCCCCTGCGCGGATTGAGGCGATTTGCAAAGCCCTGTTGGTCTGGGTAATTTGCAGCGACTAATCAGCCTAGGGGGATCCAGGGGTTCGTGCCCTCCCCCGTGTTTCAGGGGAATCGTCCGTGGTGAATCGCAACATTCCGCCCGTCCACGCCGTCCTGGGAATCATCGAGGACTCCCGCACGCTTCCCACCCAGGGAGACCTCGGTGACGCATGGTACGAGGAGGCGAAGGGCCGGCTGTGGATCTGGGACGACATCCATTCCCGCTGGGTGGATTTGAGCCTGTGGCGCGCCGGAAACGCCGTGGCTGGTGCCATGGGCGTGGCTGGCGGAGCGGGAGTTGCCGGAACGCCGGGTGAGCCCGGCCCGAAGGGGGAGCCTGGCGTTCAAGGGGAACCCGGAATCCAGGGTGAGCCGGGGCCTGTCGGTCCGAAGGGGGATCGTGGTGAACCCGGTCCGGCCGGTCCGCAGGGGAAGCCCGGCCTGGACGGAAAACCGGGGCCGGCGGGAAAAGACGGCAAGCCTGGGCCCGCGGGTTCGGCTGGTCCGCAGGGGAAGGCGGGGCTCGACGGCATCGACGGCGTCAACGGCCTCAATGGGATCAACGGCAAGGACGGGAAGCCCGGCCTCAATGGCAAAGATGGCAAGCCAGGCGTGGCAGGCCCGAAGGGGGATCGCGGCCCGGCTGGCGCGGACGGCAAGCAGGGCCCGGCCGGCGCGGCTGGCAAACCCGGTGCGGATGGCAAGCCCGGTGCGGATGGCAAGCCCGGTGCGCCGGGGAAGCCCGGCCTCAACGGCAAGGATGGGAAGTCCGGTCCGGCCGGGAAGCCCGGCCTCAACGGCAAAGATGGCAAGCCAGGCGTGGCAGGCCCGAGGGGTGATCGCGGCCCGGCTGGCGCGGACGGCAAGCAGGGCCCGGCCGGCGCGGCTGGCAAGCCCGGTGCAGCGGGGAAGCCCGGCCTCAATGGCAAAGATGGAAAGCCCGGTCCGGCCGGGAAGCCCGGCCTCAATGGCGCGGCTGGCAAGCCTGGTGCAGCGGGGAAGCCCGGCCTCAATGGCAAGGATGGAAAGCCCGGTCCGGCCGGGAAGAACGGTCTCAATGGCAAAGACGGGAAGCCTGGTGCAGCGGGCCCGAAGGGGGATCGCGGCCCGGCAGGTCCCAAGGGAGACCGGGGGCCTGCAGGCCCGGCTGGGATTCCTGGCAAGCAGGGGCCGGCGGGTGCCAAGGGGGAGATCGGGCCTGCGGGGCCTGCGACTGGCCTTCGCGCGACGGGCGCCCGGGACGTGACCGCGGCGATGCGGCTTCCCAACGGCGGCGGTCTCGACCGGGCGGTGCTCAAGAGGGTGGGGGATACGGTCGAACTGTCGCTCATCGGCCTCCGTGGCAGCCGCCAACTCAAGGGACTCCTCGGCAAGATTCCGGCTGGCTTCCGGCCGTCGCTTCCCCACAGCCTCGTGACGGCCGACGAAGGTTTCCGTCAGGTGCGGGTGAGCGTCGACGCCGGGAATGCCGCCGTCGCCGTTGCCCAGCCCGCTCAGGCCGGCGGCCTCGGCAAGGTGTCGACGTCGCTTGTCTGGCTGACCAACGACGCGTGGCCGGCGACGCTCCCCGGCCGCCCGTGGAACCGCTGATCCATTCGCCCGGGTGGTAGGCTTTTGAGGACTCGACTCCCCGAGATCCTCCATGGCCGACACCGATCCTCCCGCGACTGCGCCCGATCTCCCCGACCTCCACACGCTCGTTGTGGGGCGCGAGGCGATGGCCTGTCGATTCGAGGTGGTGTTCAACGCCGGCGAGGTGGCGGACGCGACGGAACTCGGCCTGGCGGCGCTCGATCTGGTCGACGCGATCGAGGATCGGATCACGGTCTACCGCGACTCCAGCGACGTGGCCCGCCTCAATGCCGTCGCAGCGGAAGGCTGGCAGCCGGTCGCTGCGGACATCGTCGCGCTCCTGGCACAAGCGCAACGCCTCCACGAGCAGACCGGCGGCGCGTTCGACCCGGCCGCCGGCAGCCTCGTCCGCGCCTGGGGCTTTCTCCGCCGTCAGGGCCGCACCCCCGACGCCGCGCTCCTCGCCGCCGCGCGGGCCCGGTCGGGCTTGAGCCATGTCGAGATCGACGAGTCCGGGGCCAGAATCCGTTTCACCCGCCCCGGCATCGAGTTCAATCTCGGGGCGATCGGCAAAGGCTGGGCGCTCGATGCGGTGATCGGGATGCTCACCGCGGCCGGCGTCGCGAGCGTGCTCGTTCATGGTGGATCGAGCAGCGTCCGCGCGATGGGCGTTGCGGGTCCCACGCTCCCCGGACGACGCGGCTGGCGCGTTGGCGTTCGGCATCCGCTTCGGCCGGGGCGGCGGCTGGCGACCGTCACGCTCGTTGATGCGGCCCTCGGCACGAGCGGCTCGGGGACGCAGTTCTTCGTCGACCGCGGGCGGAGGCTCGGGCACATTCTCGACCCACGCACCGGGGTACCGGCCGAAGGGGTGCTCTCCTCGACGGTGATCACGCCGCAGGCCGCCGACGCCGACGCCCTCTCCACCGCGCTCTATGTCCTCGGCCCGGCGGGGCTCGAGCGGATCGCGCCGGCCGGCGGCGACACTGCCGCGATCCTCGTCGTCCCGGCGCGCAATCCCGCGAGCGTCCGCGTGCTCACCGCAAACCTCGATCCCGAACTCGTCGCGTGGGATTCGGGGGAGGGGATTGAGGTGGTGCGCGTCGTGTGAGGCTCGCGGTCGGTGAGGCCTGACGCTCCGACGCGGGGCCAATGAGTGGGCCAGCCGGGGCCAGCCGGGG
>CAJBCV010000265.1 GCA_903951635.1 uncultured Planctomycetaceae bacterium | reverse complement strand
TAGCCCCTCCGGAGGCATACGTTTATGTGCTGATTGTTAAGCTGAAGTCCGGCGCATCGATTAGGCGGGCCTTCGCAGGCAAAACCATAAGCCCTCAGCGCTGCCTCGGTAGCCGGGGTTGAATCGTGCTCGTAAACTTTCTGAATCGCCCCGAGATTTGAGGAGGCTCCAAGACTTGAGAGAATGGAGCCATGAAGCGATCAAACAAGTTTTCACCCGAGATTCGGGAGCGTGCAGTGCGGATGGTGCAAGAGCATCTGAAAGATTATTCATCGCAGTGGGCGGCGATTTCGTCGATTGCGCCAAAGATCGGATGCGTACCGGAAACATTGCGTGAGTGGGTTCGTAAGCACGAGGTAGATGCCGGATTACGGGACGGCGTCACCAGCGAAGAACGGGATCGGATCAAGGCACTCGAGCGCGAAGTGAAAGAGCTTCGCCGAGCCAACGAAATTCTCAAGCTGGCGAGCGCTTTTTTTGCCCAGGCGGAGCTCGACCGCCGACTCAAGTCCTGAGAACCTTTGTCGATCAGCATCGTCAGACCTATGGGGTCGAGCCGATCTGCAAGGTGTTGCAGATTGCCCCGTCAGGCTATCGCCAGCATGCGGCACGACAACGCAACCCGACCCTGCGGCCAGCCCGCATTCAGCGCGATGAAGAACTGAAGCCGCAAATCCAGCGCATCTGGGAGGCGAACATGCAGCTCTATGGTGCTGACAAGGTCTGGCGCCAGATGAACCGGGAGGGGATTGAGGTTGCTCGCTGCACCGTCGAGCGCCTGATGGGACAACTGGGCTTGGCCGGTGTCCGGCGCGGGAAGGTCATACGCACGACGATTCCAGACAAAGCGGTGGCGTGCCCGCTGGATCGGGTCAATCGGCAGTTCAAGGCGGACCGTCCCAACCAGTTGTGGGTCTCCGACTTCACCTATGTATCGACCTGGCAAGGTTGGCTGTACGTCGCTTTTGTTATTGACGTTTTTGCGCGCCGCATCGTCGGCTGGCGGGTCAGTCGTTGCATGCAGACGGACTTTGTTCTGGATGCCCTGGAGCAAGCCCTGTATGCCCGGCAGCCGGCATTGAAGGACTCACTCATCCATCACAGCGACCGGGGCTCGCAATATGTCTCGATCCGCTATACCGAACGCCTAGCGGAGGCAGGCATCGAACCCTCCGTGGGCAGCAAGGGAGATAGTTACGACAACGCCTTGGCGGAAACGATCAACGGCTTGTACAAAACCGAGCTGATTCATCGGCGGGCGCCTTGGAAAACCAGGGAATCGCTGGAACTAGCCACTCTCGAATGGGTCACCTGGTTCAATCACCACCGCCTGCTCGAATCGATCGGCTATATCCCTCCCGCCGAAGCTGAGGCAAACTACTACCGGCAACTCTCCCAACCGTCAGTTGCTAACCTCGTTATTTAAACCAATTGGCCTCCACGATTCCCGGGGCGATTCATACCTCCCTTGATCCCGAAGATATCGCCATCGGACCAGATTCTCCTCAAGGGACAGTTGCGTTGAGAAATTATCTTCAGTTTGTAAAGACTGGTCACGACACTACCCCTGAAAACTCAGGTGCCTTGCCGGATAGCGATTTTGAATATTTTGTAATCCGAAGACTTCAGGCAATTGGGTATAGCGTCGTCCCACAGCTTGGAGTTGGTAAATATAGAATTGATATCGCAGTTGTTCATCCTGATATTGCCGGTGCCTATCTTGCTGCTATCGAATGTGATGGTGAGAGCTACCACTCGGCCGAGTCTGCCCGTGATCGAGATCGAATCAGGCAAGAAGTTCTTGAGTCGTTAGGATGGAGGGGGCGGATTTGGAGGATTTGGTCAACGGATTGGTTTAGGGATGCAGAGGCGGAATTCACTCGACTTGCTGACGTTCTAAAGTTGACCCACATTGCGAGCTATTGGCCAAATATTGCTACGCCGACGCCACGAACCGATCCCCGTGATCGGCCGATGGCTCGGCCAAGTGATGCGAGGCTACTTTGCATACTTTAATGTGCCGGGCGACGAGAAGCGACTGGAGCAGT
>CAJBCV010000264.1 GCA_903951635.1 uncultured Planctomycetaceae bacterium | reverse complement strand
GAGCCGACGGGCTGCCACCTCGGCCCGGCCGTCATCGGCGTCATCCCGGAACCGCCGCGGCCCCTTCCGCAGATCCCGCACACTGGAGAAGCCCCCCTTCTCCTCGATCCACCGCTCCGCCGCTGCGGCATCGTCTGCGGCCCGATCGACAGCCCGGCCACCCAAGATGGTCTGATAGATGCGCCGGTTCTCACGAGCGAACCAGCGCCCCAGGGCGATGGCCCTCGTGATCGACTCCACGTCCACCCGATCGCCAATCGGCCCGGCCGCTTGTCGGGCGACGTGGATCACGAGAGCGATACGGAGCACAGCCGCTTCCGATTTGGAGAGCATCGCCCCGGTCGCCCCGGACGAGATGAACACCTCGTCCGCGTTCTGCTCCCAGAACTGCCGCCTGAACACCTCAAGAGCGTCTGGGTTCATGTCGAGCACCTTCGGCCCGTCCGCCGGCGTCGGCATGGCATAGAGTCGTTCGAAGAGATCCTTCGTCGCCTGCGTCGTCCCGAAGCCCACGGGCTCTTTCTGCCACTGCTTGCGTCGTCGCGGTGGCATTGCGGCCAAAAGCCGTGCCAGTAGCCCGCTATCGACGTTGTCGGGCGTCATCGTCCGAGCGAGCATCCCGGGTTGAATCCCACCGGTCACACTCACCGCGGCCGAATCCACGTGGATGTAACCGGAAGATTTCCGGTCGTTCTCCACCGGCTCCGCGGTGTGCATCGACAGCCACTTGGAACGATCCGACCCGCCACGGCCACCGGATTTGTAGGCGTCGAATGAGGCCACGAGCCCGGCCAGTTCGTCCACCGCCACGAGTAGGCCACGCGGGTTGTCAGCGAGGATGGAGATGAGCGCCTCCATCGTCGTGTCGTTCACCACGAGCCGGCGCGCCGTCGGTTTGACCGGTTTGCCGGGAGCCGTCCCCTTGTTTCCCCCTTGCCGCTTCCACTCGGAGTAGGCGGCGTCGTGCTCCATCACTGCGGCGTCGAAGTCAGCGAGGGCAACGCGGTAGGCCTCGTGGGCTGCCTTTTGCTCCGCGGCCGCGAACCGAGTTGCCGACCTGAAGGCAGGCGTCTTTCCGGTCCCCGACTCTGACACCACGGCAGTCCAGAGCACCGCCGGTTCGACGTGCCCCGCTTGCGCTTCGATCGCCCGGGCCGTGCCGATCGCCCCTGCCACCGCGGCGAGCAACGGCAAGGCCACCATCGACTCGTCACACCCGATCCCCCGGGCCGTTTCCCTGACGAACGCGGCGAGCGATTCGGGGAGCTGCTCCGTCGGGAATGGCTCCCAGGCGAGCACCGCGTCATCGTCGTCAGGCTCCGCCGCCACCGCGGCCACCGGCTCCGCCGCGGCCACGAGCGTCTCGAGCGCCTCCCGCAGATCGACGGCATCGACAGCGTCGTGAGCCTCGATCCAATCGTGAGCATCTCCGCCCTGGGGGAGCCCGGGCCAGAGATCGATCAGCCGCACCACCACCACCGACTCCGCCCCGGCCCGGAGAGCGAGATCAGCGACAGCGTCAGCGTAGGCCTCACCGGGCTCGTCATTGTCAGGGACGATCACCACGCGCCGGCCCTTCAGCGGGCTCCAGTCAGCCTTGCCGGCAGACTTCGACCCGTTGGGGCTCGTGGTCGCGGCAAGGCCGATGGAGGTCAGAGCATCGGCAGCCTTCTCCCCCTCCGCCACGTAGATCGGCCCGTCGGCGGTGAGCACCTGGGGGAGCTTGAAGAGCGGCCGCGGCGTCGGCATCCCTTCGCAGACCCACGAGCCAGACGTGGTGAGCGAGATCGGCAGAAACGTCTTGCCGGTCGTCGTATTCCACCGCACCACGAGCCCCACGAGCCGGCCGTCAGCGTCGTGATACCCCCACCTCCCCGCGGGCTCCCCTCGACTCCGCGCCTTGTCAGCCACCGCCGCCTCCACCGTGGGGAAGGTTTGCTTCGGCTTGCCGGCCGGCCGGCCCGACGATCCCCGTGGAGGGGATGCCGATGCCGACGCGGGGAAGAGACTCTTCGCCTCCAGGCCCAGCGACTCCACAACGGCATCGAACGAACACCCCGCCTTGCAGTTGAGGAGCACCCTGCCATCGTCTCCCGTGGAGATCGTCAGCGACGGGGAACGATCCTCGTGAGCAGGGCAACGGCACGAGTAACCGTTGCCGCTGGCAAAAGGCTCCCGGCCACCGCCCCGGAGCCGATCGAGCACCACGGAAAGGGGATCGTGAGTCATTTCGACACCCCCTTCCCCTCGACACCACGAGCGGCGTCGGCATCGGGCCGGGGCTTGCGCGGTTTGACCTGCCATCCGACTTGCTCGTGATCGGCAAGGAATTGCCCGATCACGTCCATTCGATATCGGATGCACCGCCCCAACCGGCAGTGTGGAATCCGCCCCTGCTGCGTCAGGGTGTGGAGAGTCCTCGGAGAGACCCCCAGGGCGCGAGCCGCCTCTACCGGACGCAGGGAAATCGGGGGGAGAGAGGAAGGTTTCAGGCTTGCTTCACGAGCGAGCGGAAGGGAAACTTTGGACATGGTTTTTCACCTCTAGGAAGGGGTCGAGAATCACACCGACGGCCCGGGCGTTACAGCGTCCGGGCCGTTTCTGTTTCAGCCGGCCGCGGCGTCGTGCTGACGGACGACTCGCCACGAGCGAGCCACCCTCGGATCGTGGAGAAGGAAGCCCCGCTTCACTGCCACGTCGGCAAGGCTCTTCGCCCGACAGAGCGAGCACCCAAGTTCACG
>CAJBCV010000263.1 GCA_903951635.1 uncultured Planctomycetaceae bacterium | reverse complement strand
GGCGAGGCCGTTCTCTGGGCGGTAGACGGCCGGGGCAAAGCCGAGGCTTTCATAGAGCTTGCGGGCGGGCCGGTTGTGCTCGAGGACTTCGAGCGTCACCTTCGCGCAGCCACGCTCCACGGCGGCTTTCTCGACCGCCTCGAGGAGCGCTCGGCCGATCCCCTGGCCACGATGGGGCCCGAGGACACAGAGATCGTGGAGGTTGACGACAGGCCGGGCGGCGAACGTCGAGAAGCCGACGAAGCAGGTCGCAAGGCCGACGAACTCTCCGCGGAATGAGGCGAGGAAGAGGAGCGTCGTCGGATGGGCACGGAGTCCGGGGATGAGGCGATCGAGGACGTCGGGGGGAAGCGGCTCGCCGTTGGCCATGGGGTCAATCGCGTAGGCCGCCGTGATCGTTACCACCGCCGCTTGGTGATCGGGGCGGTTGAGATCGGCCTGGATGATCACAAGGTCGCGATCGCTCGTCATCGTGGGAAACGCCTTCTGCTGAAACGACTCGCCGGCCCCACGGGCGAGGCGATGCGACGATACGGCCCCGGGGCCATCGCGCCCAGGGATCTCCGCCAACAGCAGAACAACAGGAGGACTTGCCCCAGGAAGAACGGAGCCGCGCGGGCCTCGCCCGGAGGGATCATCGCAGGTGTCCGTCCGCAGTTGTGGGGGAGGAGAGCGACGCGGACCTGGGGAGCCGCAACGCGCGTAGGATGACCCAGCGGCGGAAATCGCCGTCATGGCTCGTTTGGCTGCCCGGCGCCCAAACTCCAGAAACCAACGACAACACCCCGTTCGAGGCTCCCATCATGGACATCGTCCTTTTCATGCTCATCGGCTTGGTGGCAGGCTGGTTGGCTGGCGTGCTCATGAAGGGGAGCAGCTACGGCCTCGTCGGCGACCTCGTCGTCGGCGTCCTGGGCGCCCTCATCGGTGGCGCTCTCTTCCAGCGGCTGGGGATCTCCGCCGGCGGCGGCCTCCTCGGGGCGATCGTTGTCGCCACCGTGGGCGCCGTGATCCTCGTGGTCATCCTTCGGCTCATCAATCAGAGTCGGACGGGGAGTGTGCGACTGTAGGGGCTGGGCGACCGCTCGCGGCCCGCCATGCCTCCGGCTCCCATCCACCCCCAGGCGAACGCCGACGACACGATCCTCGACGCCGTGATCGTCGGCGGGGGGATCGGGGGCATCGTCATGCTCGCCGAGGGGGTCGCGCAGGGAACGACGAGGATCCTCCTCCTCGAGCGCTCGGGGCAGCTCGGGGGGATTTGGGCTAGGCTCCCGGCCTGGCAGACGATCCAGAATCACCCCCTCGACTTCTGCCTCCAGGGCTTCACGACGCGCAAGTCGGTGTGGTGCGCCGGCGACGTCCTCCACTTCCTCGCCGACTATGTCCGCGTGCAGCGCCTCGAGCCCTTCATCCGCTCAGGCCATGAGGTTTGCCGGTGCCTGTGGCTCGATGACGCGGGCTGCTGGAGCCTCACCGTCGCCGCTGGATCGGGCCCACCTGCAACGATCCGCTGCCGCCGGCTGATTCTCTGCACCGGCCGCCACGCCGAGCCGATCGTCCCGCGCATCGACACCGACCAGAGCGTGCCGATCGTTCACTCCAGTGCCTGGCGTTGCCCCGAGGAGGCGGCGGGGAAACGCGTCGTCGTCATCGGCGGCGGGGCGTCGGCCCTCGATCTTTGCATGCTTGTGCTCGCCGCGCAGAAGCATGACGGCGGGCGGGGGCGGCTTCACTGGGTGCTCCGGAGAGCGAAGCATTTCTCCGGGGCCGGCGTGCGGCGGCTATGGCCTGTGACGGTGCTCCAATTGACGCTCGGCACGACGGCGAGCACGGACCTCTTGAACAGGGTGCTCGACACCTACGCTCGAATCGTTTTCTGGTGGCATGGCCTCTCCTCCTGGCTGCCGGTCGAGCGACTCGAGCTTCGCCAGGAGCAATACATCCCCGGCCGCGGAGCGCTCCTCAAGCAGGCCGGTCGGATCGATCGGCGTCCGGGGGCCGAAGTGGAATCGGTCCGTCGAGGTCGCGTGATCCTCACCGATGGCACGCATCTCGACGGTATCGATCTGATCCTCCTCGGAACCGGGTACGCCCCCCCTGGGCCGATCGACGGCGTCGGGGATCTCGGCGACCTCGCCCTGAAGACATTTGCCACCGGGCAGCACCTGGGGAGGCTGTTTCTCGTCGGCGAGCGGCTCCTCGATACGACCGGCGCCGCCCCGATCGCCTATCACGCGTTTAGCCGGGTGTTCTGGACGCTCATCCGCGACGAGGCCGCGCTCGAGGAGGTGACGCGCCGCGCTGAGGAGATGGAGATCCCCCGGTCGAATCTCAATCATCTCGATCTGCTCAACCGTGTCGCCACGCTCGGGAGCGAGACGCGCCGGCGGCGCGGCCCCCTCGGCAGGCTCCTTCCCTGGGCGACGTGGAGGGCGGAGATGCTGTGGACGACGCTCGTCGAGGCTCTCCTCTTCAAAACGACCGTCCTGTTTGCCGATCGCCGCCTCGGCCGGGGGCTCTCCCTCGACGATCCGCCCAATGAGCCCACGGCGATCACCACTGGGCCTCGAGTCCCAGATTGATGCCCTGAAGAACGGCGCTTCCGCCGGTATTCGTCGAGCCACGCGGCGGCGAGCCGGCGACGAGCGACTGGCCCTGGAGCTGGTTTGTGGCCGTGGCGATCCCGCCGAGCCAGATCGCTTGGTAGCCGGCCCGGGCGCGGAGCCACTCGCGGACCTGCCAGGTGCCGGTGAGGCCTGTCTCGCCGACGAAGGCCACCCTGGCGGTGTCGGTGGCGATGCTCGACAATCCGCCGGCAGCGGTCAGCGCCGAGTCCTGCTTGGAGACGTTGCCGTAGATCCCGGCCTTCGCCACCCCTTCGAGGGCGAGCGCCGCGGTGGGGCGCCAGAGCACTCCTTCGAGGCCCCATTGATGGCCATAGAGGCTGTTGATCGCCCGTGTCTCGAACGTCTCCGGCCCTGTCTGCAGCGAGAACGACTCCTGCCACTCCACCCAGCGGAAGCCGGAGGTCGACACCCAACGCTCCGACGTGCGCTCCCTGCCGATCACCTCGAGGCTCTTGATCCTCGACGACAGCCCCGCCGTCGCGCCGTCGATGCTCGTGCTCCCCGCGCCGTCGAGGCCGGCGACGGTCGTGTAGCCCCCCGCTGCCGTCGGCAGGGCCCGCGTCGCCTGGAACGATGCCACGTCGAAGTAGCCGACCTCCGAGCCCTCGCCGTCAGTTCCCTCGGAGAGGAGCGTGAATCGCGGCCCGGCGGCGCCGGCTGCGTGGAGATCGCGGGCGTCGATGGCCCGTCCCCCGGCGGCGAAGTCGACCAGTGGCGTTGACTGAGGAGCATCCCGCCACAGCAGCAGCGCCTCGACGCGGACGGCGCTCCAGGCGGTGAACGCTCCCTCCTTTTCCGGCTCGACGACCTCGAGCGCGTCGCCCGGCTCCCATGGGGCGACCGCCGCCTCCCCTTCGGCAAGCTCACTCGAGAGCGTCTCCTGCCCGACCGCCGGCAGCGGTTCGACAGCTTCTCCCTGGGCAAGCGTGACCTCAGAGGCCAGTACCGCCACCGGCGGGCCGGGAAGCTGCGTTCCATCGGGCGCCACGGCGAGGACGATGAGCAGGATCACGGAGAAGCGACGGGAAGCGACCATCGGGAAGGACTCCTCGATAGGGGGGGCAGAGTACTATCGGCGCCTGCGGCATGCCGCTTGAGTGCTCCCGCCAGCGGGCGAGACGCCGGCGGGGCCGTGGGGGACGGGGCAAGCGTCGGGGCGTCTGAGAGCGGGACGAAGGCTTCCTCGCTTGCCGAGCGTCGCGCCGTCGCCCGGCTTCCGAGTTAGCCGGGGCCGCCTTGCTTGCCTGGGCACGCGCGCCTGATCTCCCGCCGATAGAATGCCGCCGTGCTGGGCGCGAGGGTGGGTGACCGGAGGTGGGGCCCACTCCGAATCCCGCCTGCTTCCGCGGCCACCCCGCGTCGGGCTTTTCACGTCGACTCCCCCTAGAAGAGGCCTTTCCATGATGCCGCGGCGATTTCTTCTGGGTGTCGCGCTGTTGGCGGCAGGCCTCGTCGCGCCCGCGGCGACCCTCGCTGCCGAAAGCCCCGCAGGCTATGTGATCGTCGTCTCGCAGGAGACGCTTGCCGACCCGGCGTGGGGGAAGGTGGTCGCGGCGCTCCTCGAGAAGCATCGCGACCGATCCCCGATCGCCGTCACCTGGGAGGGCTCACCCGACGAAGCCCTCGAGACCCTCGCGGAGCACCGGCCGCGTCATGCCTGTTTCGTCGCTCGCCCCGACGAGGCGGGGCGGGAGTTCGTCGAGGCCGTGCACCGGCTCTGCCGGCGGATCGACGACGACCCCTACGGGGATGTCCTGTGGGGCATTCTCACCGGCTTCGATGCCGCCAATGCCCTGGCGATCGCCGAGACTTCCGCGCCGCTGGTCATTCAAAGGGTGACGGCCGGCACGGAGTTGGCGATGGATCGGGTCGTCGAAGGGGAGTGGTTTTGCGAGCTGACGCGGAACCGGATGGTCCGCAAGGTCGCCGGCGGCGAAGCCCGGGAGGAAAGAGGCCCCGACGACACGACGGCGGCGTTGGCGGCCAGGCTGACCGACGGCCAGACCGACCTGCTGGTCACCAGCGGCCACGCCACCGAGCGCGACTGGCAGATCGGCTTCCGTTACCGCAACGGCTCGTTCCGCTCCGGCGGCGGAAGGCTGTGGGGCGTCGACACCGCGGGGAAGAAGCTCCCGATCGAGTCGAACAATCCGAAGGTCTGGCTGCCGGTGGGGAATTGTCTGGCTGGGCACATCGACGGCCCCGACGCCCTCGCCCTGGCGTTCATGAACGGAGCCGGGGTCCGGCAGATGATCGGCTACACGGTGCCGACCTGGTTCGGCTATGCCGGCTGGGGGATGCTCGATTACTTCGTCGAGCAACCGGGGCGATACACGCTCTGCGAGAGCTTCCACGCCAACGACCACGCCCTCGTCCACAGGCTCGTGACCCGGGCCGCCCCCGGCGATGAAGAGGGCCTCGTCCACGACCGCGACGTCGTCGCCCTCTACGGCGATCCGGCCTGGGAGGCACGCCTGGCCGAAGGCACGTGCTCGTTCAAGCAGACGCTCACCGAGGTTGATGGCACGTTTACGCTCGAGATCGAGCCGCTTGCCGGTGCGAAATCGTTCGCCCCGGTGAACACCAACGGCTCGCAGCGCGGCGGGCGGCCGATCGTGGCCTTTCTCCCCCGGAGGATCGGCGAGGCGAAGGTCGTCGCCGGGGAGGAGTGGAAACCGGTGATCACCGATGATTTCGTCCTCGTGCCGCTCCCGCCAGCGGGGCACGTCGAGCCGATCCGGATCGTGTTTCAAGGGCTTGGCCCCGACGGCTGACGAGCGGTGGAGCTGTTGACTTGGCCGTCAACATTCCACCTGTCAGAGGAACTTTGCGTAGGGGTGGAAGCGGAAGCGATTCCCGGGGTCGACCACTTTCTTCTGGGCGCGAACCAGCTCCACCATCGCCTCAGAGCCGAAGATCAGGCTCGGAGAGACGTTCGCGCCAGGATCGTCCGGCTGGGAGTGGGTGCCGCTGAAGTCGACGGCGAGTCCCTCCACGCCCCGGGCCTTCTCGATGACGCTCCGGGTCATGGCGGCGATCTCCCGCCGCTCGGCCACGGTCTTCTCCTTGGCGTCGTAGTGCGTGATCAGATCGAGGAAGAACCGGTGCCGGCAGTTGCCGCTCGGGATCGGCTTCATCGCCATCACTGCCGCGCCGAGCGTGCGGATCTCCACGATCGACAACGGCGCCTCGTCGAGCGGCGCTTCCGCGACGACCGTGTCGCAGACCCAATCGAGGATCGCGTCTGTCGGCGCCCCTTCGCTGCCCAGGCAGTGCTGAAGCATCGCCAGCGGGTTCCCCTTCATGGCATTGATGACCGGCCAGAGGGCGGCCGCCGTCTCGTACCAGGAACCGAAATGCGACGAGGCCACGATCGGGAGTTCGAGTCTCGCGGCGAGGGCCTCGAGCGGCGCGACGAACTCGGCCATGCTGCCCCGGAAAGAGTCGTAGAAAACGATCGTCACCACGAGGGTCTTCGTCCCCGCGACCACCAATTCCATCGACATGCCCTCGTCGGGGAGGACTTGATCGCGCTGAAAGCGGAGCGCCTCGCGCGCGAAGGCCACCGCTTGGGCCCTCGTCTCGAAGGCAACGACCCGCTGCTCGGCCCCGCGGACGACGCTGTCGCTTTCCATATCGAGCGTCAGGTCGCAGACGATGCCCAGGGCGCTTCCCGCTCCGAGCATCGCCGTGAAAAGCTCGTCGTCGGGAGTGAGCACGCGGATCTCGCCCGCCGCCGTCACCATCGTGAGCCTCGTCACTCGCTGGCCGAGCAACCCGAGCCGGCGCGAGAAATAGCCGCTCAGCCCCCCGTTGACGACATACCCGACGATCCCGACACCCGGACCGGTGCCTACCGGCAGCGCCCCCTGGCGGACCCTCACCGCCTCGACGAGTTCGCGAAACACGACGCCCCCACCGACCGTGACAAGCTTTCGTCCGCTCTCCTCGTGGAAGTCGATCGACTTCAGACGGGCCATGTCGAGGACCACCGCACTGTCGCTGGCGACGGCGGCGGCGTTCGACGACTCGTGACCTCCGCAGACGCTCCCCACCGGGGTGTCGGGCGGCAGCGATCTGACGAGGTCGGCGATCTCCTCGGCCGAGCGGGGAAGGAGGATCTCCCGGGCCTGGGTGCGAACCGGCCCGGCGCCGTCTGCCCCGAGGAGCCTGTTGCCACTCACGCACGAGGCCCGCTCGGCGAGCCACGAGCCCTTGTCCACGACCTGCTCGATGGCCCGCTCGCTCCCGGAGCCGGTGATGACCGTTCCGGCGACGAGCCCGATGCCGCGTGGGGATGACTGATTCCAGGCCGATCGACCGGAGGCGTCGCCAGGATGTTCTGCCGTCACAGGCGCTCACTCCTCGAAGGGGATCAGGTCTGAGCCATCGTCGACCTCAGTGTCGGTCCCAGCAACGGCCGGTGGCAATCGCAGCTTCGGCGGGCACAGTGAGGCTGCCTCGCGTGGGGGGCCGGGCCGAACGGGTCCCTGGCTGGATGAGCGCGTTGTGGGGCGAGCTGATGGGCAACGCCGGATGCCATTCACCGGCAACGGTCGTAGATCGAGAGGAAGACGCGGCGGTTGGCCTCGCGGCTGCCGCGATCGCTGACGATCGCCGCATTGCGACGCGCGACGTCGTCCCAGTCGAGTGTCATGCTCCGCTCCAGAGCCTCCTCGAGATTCCCGTCTCGCACGACGATTCCGTTTTCACCATCGCGGATCCACTCCCGATTCGCGGGAAGATCGGAGACCACCGGCACGGCCCCGCACGCCATGGCCTCGAGAAGGCTCATCGACGTGCCATCGCTCGAGGGGATGGAGACGTAGATCTGCGAGGTGAAAAAATGCGCACGATTGACCTCCGGTGACACGAATCCCACGAATCGGCATTGGTTCTCGGGGAGCGTTGCGGCAGCAAGTGTCCTGAGGGCTTCGGTCTGGGGACCGTTGCCGGCGATCGTCAACGACCAGTCGCGGCGCGGGGAGAGAAATCGGGCGGCGGCGGTGATGATCCGATCGATGTTGTAGAGGCCGTGATGAAGGCGGTTGGAGTAGATCACCCGCTCCCGGGGGCGTGCTTCTTCCGCGGTGGCGAGGTCGACGCCGAAATTGGCGATGGCGACGTCGGTCCGTCCAACGAGGCCGTGGACGGCCTCCGCCACGGTCGAGGCGTCGGCGGTGATGAAGTCGGCCTCCCGCAGCGACCGGCAGGCGACCGCGCGGTGAATGAATCCCCGCTTGGGGAGGACGAGCACGTCGCTTCCCCAGGTCGTCAGCACCAAAGGAATGCGTCCGCGGTTGGCCACAGCCGCCACGTAGCCGTAGTTGTTTGCCTGATGAACGTGAAGAACGTCGGGACGGTAGTCGGCGATGATGGCCCGCAGCCTGCGGATCGCAAGCAAGAGTCGGAAGGGGTTTCGCATCCCGAAGGGAATGGTGGCGTGCCGGCAGTAGTCGATCGGAGCGTCGGTGACCACCAGGATGTCGGAGCAGTCCTGGCGGATGAGGGAATGAAACGCCCGCCCGTGAATACCGGAGTTGACGACGATGAGAATCTTTCGTCGACGGGGGTGAGTCACGGGAGCCTGCCTCGGTGCCATCACATCCAAGGACCACGGGCTCAAGACGGGCGCTCGCGGCCGTGGGCCCACGCGTCGTAGGCGGCTTTGAGTTCCGGGTGGTCCGCCAGCACCGTCCGATCCCGGTCCTGCGTGCTGCCCACCACGGCGGCCGGATTACCGGAAATGACCGCGAAGTCGGGAAAGTCGCCTCGAACGTAGCTGTAGGCTTTGACGATACTCCCTTGCCCGATGGTGGTATTTGGCATGATCGTGGAGTGGGGGCCGATGAAGGAGTAACGCCCGATCGAAATCGGCCCACAGACCACTCCCGTCGGCTCCCGGAACGCTCCGTGGTTGCCACTGCAGAGGCGAATGGAGTCGTGGGTAGAGTGGGTGGTGATAGTGACGAAGTTGGTGATCTGGCATCCTTCGCCGATGCTGAGCCGATGGCTTGCCTCGAGGTAGTTGTGATGCCCGATGTACACATCATCGGCGAGGGAGAGGCTCTGCGGATGATCGATGAACGTGGAGGTGGAGACCCTGGTGCGCTCGAGCACCCTGCCATCGGTGCCCACGAACGGCCTGACCATCCGAGGCGAATGACGCCGGTGCCAGAGAGTCTTGATCCGTACGAAGACGCTGCGAAACAAGGCCGATCTCCTGCATGGCTGCATGGCGGATGGTGGGCCACCTCGGCTGGACGGCCGAAATCGAACTTTCGGGGAGTCTATCAATGCTACAGGGGGCGCAACAATGATTCCCTTCTCGAGGCCTCGGATCGATCAGGAGGTTATCGACGAGGTGGTGGCGACGCTGCAAAGCGGATGGATCACCACCGGGCCACGGACGAAGTCGTTTGAAGAGCAACTCCTCCGCTATTGCGGTTGCCGGGCCGTCGTGGCGGTCAGTTCGTGGACGATGGGGATGCAGGTGTTCCTGCACTGGTGGGGCATCGGGCCGGGAGACGAGGTGATCGTTCCGGCCTACACCTACTGCGCCACGGCCAACGTGATCGTGCGGGCGGGAGCGACGCCCGTCATGGTGGACATCGCTCCAGCCGACTTCAATGTCTCGGTCGATGCGATCGCAAGGGC
>CAJBCV010000262.1 GCA_903951635.1 uncultured Planctomycetaceae bacterium | reverse complement strand
CGGCCGGGTCCCGAACCACCAACCGGCCCATTTCGTGCCCAACCGCCGCGGCCGGGTCCCGAACCACCAACCGGCCCATTTCGTGCCCAACCGCCGCGGCCGGGTCCGCGGCCTCATACTGCGCGCGCCAAGATTCGAACTTGGGACCTCTACCTTATCAGGGTAGCGCTCTAACCAACTGAGCTACGCGCGCTTGCGGCAACGACGACGTCCGAAGGGGCATCGCCGAAGCAGGAGTGAAAAGTATCGGCGGCGGTGGCCGGAATGCAACCCTCTCCTTCGTCGCGGGGGGATGGGGGGGGTGAGGGGCCGGCGGGGGAAGAAAAAAAGAGGGGGCTCGGCCGGCAAAGTTAACGCA
The DNA here is from genome assembly GCA_903951635.1 of uncultured Planctomycetaceae bacterium. Lineage (GTDB taxonomy): Bacteria > Planctomycetota > Planctomycetia > Pirellulales > UBA1268 > QWOP01. Next base: position 5,838 of record CAJBCV010000262.1, on the reverse strand, counting down.
GGTTTCCCAGTCATCGGCTGGGGAGGGGAGGACTTCAGGGGAGCCTGGGAAAACGGCGTTCTGGGGGCTGAAAATGGGGGTGGCGCCGAGCGCGGATCCCGCTACGTTCCTCCTCGCATTCGCCCTACGAGGAATCCACCCCATGATCTCCATGCAACGACTCTCCCCCGCCCTGCCCCGTGTCCGCTTCGGCACCGTCGTTCTCCTCGCCGTCGCGGCCGTGTTGGCTGTCGCCCAGCCGGTGGCTGCCCAGCCGACGGTCGACTACGCCCTCGGGCTGGCGCCGTTTCAGAAGAACGTCGACTACGACAAGCTCACGGCCGATCAGGCGAAGGGGGCGACCCTCAAGATGGAAAAGGAGGGTGGGCTCAATGCGTGGGTCGTGCGCGGGCCGCGGGGGGAGGTGCTCCGCAGCTTTGCCGACACCAATGCCGACAAAGTCGTCGACCGATGGAGCTATTTCAAGGATGGGATGGAGGTTTACCGCGACATCGATGCCGACTTCAACGCCAAGGCCGATCAGGCGCGGTGGGTGAACATCGGCGGCAGTCGGTGGGGCCTCGACGAGGACGAAAACGGCACACTCGATGCCTGGAAGAGCCTCTCGGCGGAAGAGGCCACCGCCGAGATCGTGGCGGCCCTCAAAGCCCGTGATCCGGCGCTTTTCGCGCGGCTCCTCCCGACGAAGGACGATCTCGTTACGGCCGGCTTCGAGGAGCCGATGCTCTCCGAGCTCGTGGCCCGTGCCGCCAAGGCGGGCAAGGATTTCGCTGCCTTGGCCAAGGCCCAGCAGCAAGTCGGCGCTGACGTCCAATGGAACAACATGCTCGCCGCCCAGCCTGGCGTGCTGCCGGCCGGCACCCCTGGTGTGGCGAAGGATGTCCTCGCTTACGACAACGTCGTCGCGCTCATCGACGCCGGTGCCAAGGGGGCCTCCGGACAGATCTATGTCGGCTCGCTGCTCCGCTGCGGCGATGTCTGGCGGCCGATCGATGCCCCGCAGGTGCCGGGAGCGCAGGGGGAGATCGCCGAGACGCTCGGGTTCTTCACGCCGCGGATGTCGGCCGGCACCGCCAACGGCGAAGTGCCTGCGGAAAACGAGGCCCTCAAGCCGCTCCTCGCCAAGCTCCGTGAGATCGAGGCGACCCTCCGCGGCGCCACCGGCAAGGCCCGCGAGGCGGCCGCTGCCGAGCAGGTCGATGTGCTCGAGCAGGTGGTGGCGGGGGCGGAGGCCGATCAGAAGTCGTTCTGGACGCGCCAACTCGCCGAGACGATCGCCGCTTCCGTTCAGGAAGGGGCACTCGCCGGCGGCACCGAGAAGCTCGAGGCGATCGTGGCCGGCAGTGCCGACGACGAGCCGCTCCAGGCGTTTGCCGCCTTCCGGCTCGCCTCGGCCCGCTATGCCGCGGCGATGCAGGCCCCCGGCGCCGATGTCGGCAAGGTGCAGACGGCCTGGCTCGAAGAACTCGCCGCCTTCGTGAAAGACCATCCGACGGCGCCGGATACGGCCGAAGCGCTCCTCCAGATGGGGATCGCCGACGAGTTCGGCGGCAACGAGGACGACGCGCTCGCCCGCTACGAGGCGATCGTCAAGGATTTTCCCGAGTCGGGCTCGGCGAAGAAGGCGCGGGGCGCCTCTCGTCGCCTCCAGAGCGTCGGGAAGACCCTCGCGCTCTCCGGCACGGCCGTCGACGGCAGCAGCGTGTCGCTGGAGTCGCTCAAGGGCGTGCCGGTGCTCGTCCACTACTGGGCGACTTGGTGCGAGCCCTGCAAGGTCGACATCGCGCAAATCAAGGAGCTCTACACGAAGTACGGGCCGAAAAAGTTTGCCGTCGTGGGGATCGCGCTGGACACCGACAAGGCGCAGTTGGCGAAGTATCTCGGTCAGAAGCCGATTCCCTGGCCGCAGCTCCACGAGGCGGGCGGGCTCGATGGCCGGCTCGCCGAGGAGCTCGGTGTCCTCACGCTCCCGACGATGTTCCTCCTCGATGCCGAGGGGAAGGTGGTCGATCGCAACCTCGTCATCGCCGACCTCGAGAAGAAGCTCGAGGAGATGGTCGGTCAGTAACCAGGCGGACCGACCGAGCCGGATGAACGGTGGCCGGACGTGGGCCGGGAATGGCGCCCCACGGACCGTCGCCGGTGGGTGACCCGATGACTGTCCCGCTCGCTGTCCCATGGAAGGGAGACTGTCGATGCCGTTGGCTGCTTGGCCGGTGACTCCGGCGGTTGTCGTCCTGGGGGGGATTCAACTGTTCGGGCTTGTCGCTGCGGCCGTGGCCCGTTTGGCTCAGGGCACCCGCTACGAGTCGGCCTGCCAGTGGGGCTGTGTCGCGGCCCTCGGGCTCGTCGGTGGGCTCGTCGGCTACTCGATCCAGTTCGGTCCTCACGCTGCCGCCACCTCGGCCGTGACGCTCCTCCTGATGACGATGATCGCCGTGATCGACGTCCGGCAGCGCTGCTAAAGACGGCCGCGCGTGCGGGCTGCTCTTCTGCAGGGCACCCAGGCCTTCTCCGGCTTGCCTCTCCTGCCGGCATTCCCGGCATCGGATGCTTTTCCGTGCAAACCGGAAAAAGACTCCCGTCCGGTGCGACCGACAGCCGAAATACACGGCAGGAGCATCCACGCATGCCCCGACCGGTCGGACCGTGGGTCACGACAGTCCGGGCAATGCTGCCGAGCCAAGGAGTCATTCATGTCCATTTCGAGGTCCACGTTCCTGGTCGCGGTGGTCGTGGCGTCCGCGGTGACGTCCGCCGCCGGTGCCGATGATCTGGCGTCCGCCGTGGCCGGCAAGCTCAGCGCGAGCCAAGCGGTGAAGGGGCACAAGGTGAACGTGCGGGCCAAGGCCGGCACGGTGTTCCTCGAAGGTCAGGTCGGCAGTGCCGGCCAGATCGCCGCGGCCGAGGCCGCTGCCAAATCGACCGACGGCGTCGAGTTGGTGGTCAACCGGCTCACTGTCGCCGAGGCGGGCTCCAGCGGCCTGCTCAATTCGTTCGCGATTCCGTCGTCGATCCGTTCGGCGGTCGGGCTCGGTGCCAAGGCGAGGCCTGAGGCGCCGCAGTCCGAAGAGCCGGGCGAGGTCCAACTGACACAGGCCGTCGGCATGCCGCGCAGCGTCGGCCCGCAGGCTGGCCCTCGTCCGCTCGGTGCCCCGCAGGCCCGGCCGATGCAGCCCCATGCGGCCCAGCGCGGCCCGGTCGGCCAGCAGACGGTCGCCATGCGGCAGCCGATGAATCTGCCCGGCCCCGGGGCCTACCAGGGGGCGGTCAACGGTGCCATCGGTGGCATGGGGGGCGTGCCGGGCGGTCTCAATGACGGCCAGGTCGTTCCCGGCTCGGTCCGCTACACCGAAGGGGGCCCGGGTGGTCAGGGTCCCTACGGCGGCGGGGCTCCGTATGTCGGTGCTCCCGGCATGGCGCCGACGGGTCCCGGCATGGCCGGTCCTGGGGGTGGCATGGGGGCTCCGATGCCGGCCCGCGGGATGGGTGTCGGAGCCGGTGCGATTCCGATGCGGGGCGATGGGCCCAACATGCCCAACTACGCCTGGCCGAGCTACGCCTCTTCCCCCAACTACGCAGCCGTCCAATATCCCTCGCAGTATTCCCCGACCGCCTGGCCTTACATCGGGCCGTTCTATCCCTACCCGCAGGTGCCGCTCGGCTGGCGGCGGGTGTCGCTGGAGTGGGATGACGGCTGGTGGTGGCTCGACTTCGACGATCGGCACATCCACAGCCACCATCGTTGAACACGGTTCGAACCCACGGCCTTTGGCCACGAGATTCAGCCCAACGACCCATCCCCGCACCGCGGGGGTGGGTCGCGGCATTTGGTGGGGATCGCTCGCCGGGGTGACGGCCGCGACGCTGCCGCCGTGGCCCTCGCCAACCCCCCCGTGCCGACCCACCTCGTCAGCTCCCGCGCTGGTCATCTCCCCCCACCGGCCAGGTCCGCACTGCCGGCACGGACGGTTTTTTTTCCCCTGTCGGAGAAATCCGCAAGTCCGGCCCCGGCATGGTCGATACAACCCGCAGGCCCTTCGCCACTCGACCGCCTTTCCAGACAGTTCGAGGAGTCTTTCATGATGGTTTCCCCCCGCCACCTCCTGCTCGCCCTGTTGGTTGCCGCGGGCACCATCACCCAGAGCGGCTGCTTTTGGATCACCCAGCAGGGTCCCAATCTCGGCCCCCTTGCCTTCCCGATCCCCGTGCCCGTCGGGATCCAGAAGAACAAGGAAGACCAGTTCTGGAACTACGAACGCTACGAGCGGACGCCGGTCCTCGGGGCGCTCCAGCCCGGTGGCCCGTGCGAGGCCCTCGACGAGCCGAGCGACGACGAGGTCATGCGGGGCCTCGAGAAGGCCCGCCCCGTCCAAGGGAACTGGCCTTTCCTCTACGAGGTCCAGCGCAACCACGTGCGGATCTCGAAGTGCAAGATCGCCGACTACATCGATCCGCCCCGTCATCTGCCGCTCGTTGGCCCGACGCAGCTCCACCATGCCCACTACAAGTGCACGGTGTACTTCCAAGAGGTGAAGCGTGTCGGCTGGCCGGTGCCCCACACGCTCGTCGACGACGACGCGCAGGAAGTGATCTACATCGATCATGACCACCTTCACATGGTCGGTGACGTCGATCCGGGCTGCGACGCAAACTTCTGATCGGGACGGTCCAGGTGGCCGGTCCTGGGGCTAACGGGCCCAGGACCGGCCACCGACCCCCGGCCTGAAACCGGGAGCGACGACGACCGAACCCACGCGACAACGACCGCTGGCCCCTGGCCAGCGGTTTTTTTGTTGTCATGAGGTGTCCGGCGGCCGGCGAGGGCGATCTCGCCCTGCTTTTCCGCGGGAATCGCGACCGCCTTGCGGTCCGGCAAGTTGACCCCCACCCCCCCGGGATTAGACTTCAGGGAGCAGGTTTCACCACGGCTCCCACGGAAGGTTTCAGGTACTTCACATGTTCGCGATGTTTGGCATCGGCACGGTCGAGATGATCGTTCTGGCCGCGGTGATTCTCCTCGTTTTCGGCAATCGTCTCCCTAAGGTGATGCGGTCGCTGGGGCAGGGAATCGTCGAGTTCAAGCGTGGCGTGCAGGGGATCGAGGACGACGGGACGGGCGGCCGCGGCGACGGCGCCGTCTGACGCGCTCTCCCCTTCCCTGGCGGCTTCGGCAGCGCGGCTCAAGGGGGGCGGGAACTTTGGCCTGGTGGGCCATGGCCTCGAGGGCTTCCCGCCTTGGCCTCAAGCCTTTTGCCCTGACAACCCTGCGGCCGTTTTGCCAGTGGCCCGGTCTGATCTTCCCGGATGGAGCGATCGATGTTCGGCCTTGGTCCTCTTGAAATCGTCGTTATCGGCGCCATCGCGGTGATGCTCTACGGCAAGCGATTGCCGGAGGTCGGGCGTTCGGTGGGGCAGAGCATCGGCGAGCTGCGGAAGCAGTTCACGACGCTCCAGCGAGAGATGGACATCTCCTCCCACATCGATCCCATGGGCAGTTCTTCCCGCCGGCCGACCTCGCGTCGTCTCGACGACGCCGGGGCGGGCCCGACGACCCAGGCTCCCCGGTTTGATCCTCCCCCGGCGGCGGCTGATCAAGCCTGACGCCCTCTCCGGCCGATCATCCCTCGGTCGGAAGGACCTTTCGCGTCACGGAGCGTCGAGAGAGGTGCCGCGGGGGCGATCCCTCCGGGTGGCCCGTGACGAGCCGCGACGTGGATGCTAGGATTCTGCACGTGCCCGGTTCGCCGGCCACGATTCCGGGCGGCTAGCTCAGTTGGTTAGAGCGCTACGTTCACACCGTAGAGGTCACAGGTTCGAATCCTGTGCCGCCCACTT
>CAJBCV010000261.1 GCA_903951635.1 uncultured Planctomycetaceae bacterium | reverse complement strand
GCCTGCCGCGGCGTTGTCCTTGAGGTAGGATTTCGTCCGTCCCTGGGGCTTGAGATGGCCCCGCTTCAGGGCGGCTGAGGGTCATGGGCGCGGCCACTCAGCCTTCGGTCGGAATCACCCGGAATCACCGATGACGACCGACCCGATCGACGTTTCGATCGTTCTTTGCCTCCCCGATCAGAATCGTTCGATCGATGCCGCGCTTGCCGTGGCGGAGCGGGCGAGTGCGGGCAGCCGGGGTGAGATTGTCGTGACGGGGCTCACCGATGAAGTGCTCGCCGAGCAGCTTCGCTGCCGGTTGCCCGGCGCCGTGATCCTCGTCGCCGCACAGCCGATCTCGGCGGCGGAGGCCCGCAAGCGAGGCGCGGCCGCGGCCCGGGGGAGACGGCTCCTCGTCGTCGATCGGGATGCTGTCGTGCCTGCCGCCTGGATCGATCGGCAGGAAGTGCAGGCCGCCCCGGCCGCAGTCACAGGCTCGCCGGAGGGTTCTTGTCGCCCTGCTGCCACGTCGGGCTGGAGACGTCTGTTGGCTTGGCTCCCATCGACTCGCCCGGCCCGGAATCCCTGGCAAAAGCCCGGGGAACTTCCCGCCACGCCGGCGCCGAACCTCGTCCAGCAAGGGATGGATTGTCTGACGCGGGGGGACGACGACGGCGCCATCCTCCACCTCCGTCAGGCCATGGCCGATTCGCCCCAGCCCCCGCCGCGGGTGTTTCTGGCGCTGGCCAACATCCTCTTCAGGCTGGAGCGGCTCGACGAGGCCGAAGCCCTCTACCGGGATCTCGTCGTCCGGTTTCCGAACATGCCCCAGGGGCATGCCGGAAGCGCTCGAGTGCTCCTGGCACGTCAGACATGGCAGGCCGCGCTCGAGGCTTGGAGCGACATGAGCGAGCGGTTTCCCGAGGCCTCGGAAGCGTCTCTCGGGATGGCCGAAGCGCTCGTCAAGCTCGGTCGCTTCGACGAGGCCGAAGCCCTCCTCGAGGAGGCGGCCGGCCGTTGGCCGGAGGAAGTATCGATCCTCATCGCGCGGGCGCGGCTGACGGCCGAGATGGGGCAGCATCGAGTGGCCTGCGATCACTGGCACGCGGCGCTTGCGCTTGCGCCCGGGAATCTCACGGCGCGGGCGGGCTGCGTGCGAGCGCTGATCGACGTGATCGACGTCGAGGCGGCGCGGAGGGTGTTCGACGGCGGCGGCGACGGTCCGCTCACGCCGTGGTACCGAACCCTGCTCGCCGATATTCACGCGGCCACGTTCGATTGGCCGGCGGCGCTCGATGCCTTGAGGTCGATCACCGCCTCGGCGCCGGACGATCTCGCGGTCGGGCTCCGCGAGGTGCTGTTCCTCGTCCGTGCCGCCGGCTACACCTGCGAGCCGAGCCACCTCGATCGGGCCGTGGCGCTGTGCGTAAGCCTCGTGGGACGATTTCCCCACAGTCTCCGGGCCCAAGCCGCGCTCGCCGAGGGCTATTGCATGGCGTCGCGGGACGACGACGCCATCCGCGTCATCGATCGCTTGCCCCAAACGCGGATCACGAACACCGACGTCGCGAAACTGAAGGCCTGGCGGCTGGCCAGAGCCGGCGACGTGGCGGGAGCGAAGGAGATCTGGCAGACCATCGAACGCGGCCACTACCTGCCCGCGATCCATGCGGCGCCTGGCAAGCTCGAGCCGCTTGGCGACCGGGCGATCGAACCGGCCCCGGGCGAGGTGCTCCTGTTTACGGTGATCCGCGACGAGGCCTGGAGGCTTCCCTGGTTTCTCGCGACTTACCGCAAGCTGGGGGTCGATCGATTCTTCGTGGTCGACAACGGTTCGACCGACGGCGGCGCCGAGTATCTCCTCGGCCAGCCCGATGTCCATCTCTTCCCGACCGTCGACAGCTACGCCGCAGCGATGTCGGGGATGCGTTGGATCAACGAGCTCGTCGATCGCTTCGGTGCCGGGCACTGGTGCCTGTACGTCGACGTCGACGAGTTGCTCGTGGTTCCGGGGATCGAGGACCACGGCCTGCGGCCGCTCCTCGAAGTCATGGAACGCAAGGGGCAGGAGGCGCTGCGGGCGTTCATGCTCGACATGCACGGGCCGACCGCGGATCATCGGCCCGAGTGTCGGCCCGGCGATGATCCGCTCCCCCTCTTTCCCTCCTTCGACGCGACGCACCATTGGTTCGGGGCGGTGGAGTGCCCGTATCGGCAGACGAGTGGCGGGATCCGGAGGTTGGCCGGGAGCACATGCGACCTGACGAAGACGCCGATCATCCGTGGAGGGCGGTCGATCCGCTTCCTGTCGAGCAGCCATCGGACGACGCCCTGCGTGGTTGCCGACGTGACGGGGGCGTTGTTGCACTTCAAGCTGGCAGGGGCTCCGGCAACGTGGACCATGGCTGCGATCGGTGACCGCCGACCGGGGTGTGTCCGTCGTCATCTCGCCGACTCGATGCCCGGCCGGCGGGGCGACGAGGCCCGCGCCTTCATGGGCCCGACGACGATGCGCTACGAATCGAGCCGCCAACTGCTCGCGCTGGGGCTGATCGAATGCCCGGAGGATTATTTCGCCTGCCTATCGGCAACGAGGCATGACCATGGCGCATGACGCGGGGACCACGGGCCGCAGCGGGGATTCGCCGGCGGCAGGAAGTGCCTTCGACGCCCACGCACGTGCCCTCCTCGAACAGGGACGGCTGGCGGAGGCCGAGGAGGCCTACCGCGATCTTCAGGCTCGTCATCCCGACCGTCCTACCGGTTTGGCCGGCCTCGCGCAGGTGGCCATGCAGTCGGGCCAATGGCAGACGGCGCTCGATCGCTTCGAGGAATGTCTAACGCGATTTCCGTCTCGATCGCCACCCTTTTGGCGCCTTGCGCGCGCGAGGGCCCTGGCGCGGCTGGGGAGAAGCGAGGAGGCGGAGGCCGCCTACGAAGACGAAGCGGGCCGCTCCCCCGGGGACGCCAAGCCGTTGATCCAGCTCTATGGCACGCTTGCGTTTCACTGGCCGGCGGCCCGGAAGCTCGCGCTCCTCGACAGGATCGCCGCGATCGCACCGTCCGATCGCTGGTGCCGGGTGACGCGGGCGATGGTGTTGGCCAGATCCGGTCGGCTCCGGGAGGGACGAGGGCTGGTGGAATCGCTCGTCCTGAACGACTCCGTCGCCGGCTCATGGTCGGTCCAGGAGCTGAAGACGACCTTCCAGGCGGTCCAGTTCTGCTCCAGCGACCATCCCCGCATCGTCCTCCTGGAACGCCTTTCCGCGTTGGCGAAACAGCGGGCCGACGAAGAGCAGGCCGCCGCGATCCTCCAGGCCCAGCTGCGGCTGGCAGTTTGCGACCATGAGGGGGCCGGGCGGATCGTCGCCAGGTTGCGGAGCCGGGGCGTCGCAGGTGAGATGGTCGAGGGGATGGCGGAGATCTGTGCCCGCCGGGCCGACGCGGCCTACCCGGATTACGATGCCCCCAAGGTGTTTTGCATCGGACTGAGCAAGACGGCCACGAGCTCCCTCGACGAGGCCCTCCAGGCCCTCGGTCTGCGGACGGTTCACTGGCTCAATCGTTCGACGGAGACGCTGCTTTCCGAGAACGATCTCTTCCTCTTCGACGGATTCTCCGACATCGTCGTCTCGTGGCGGTTCGAGCACCTGTACACGACGTTCCCGAACGCGCGCTTCATCTACACCACCCGCCGCACGGCCGACTGGGTGCGGTCGATCACCGCCCACTACGAGCGGCTCCACGGGGTTTCGACGCCGCACGATCTCGCGCGGTCGGGGTTCCGAGAGCGCTTCAACGGCGCCGCCGGAATGGCCGAGATGAACCTCTACGCCCGGCACGCGACGTGGGAGGAGGCCTATGGTGAGTTCGACCGGCGGGTGAGGCATTTCTTTGCCGACAAGCCGGCAGACAAATGGCTCGAGATGGCCGTCTGCGAGGGGGAGGGCTGGGAGAAGCTCTGTGGCTTTCTCGGCAGACCCGCGCCCGATCGTCCCTTCCCGTCGAGCAATGTCGCCCCGCGGCCGGCTTGAATCGGCGCGGCACGGGATCGACGGGACGGCATCGGAACGATCGACTGCCCCCCCGATCCCCGCCAAGCGGGTGCGCTGGCCGGTTTGTCGCCGAGAGAACGCCTGCTAGAACGATGATCGTCCAATTCAGAAAGCTCTCTCAGGGCCGGATTGAACTCCTCCGTCTCCCACGATGACACCTCGACCGACCACCTCCGCAATCGCCGCCCTCCGCCGACTCCTCGCTTGGCGCCGGCCAGCGCCCGAGCCGGCCCAGCCGCAGGCGCCGGTCGTAGCCGAGAAGCCGTTGCCGACGTCATCGGTGCGTTTCTTTCCCCACTGGAACCCGTACTGCGTCAAGCAGCTCCATGGGCTGATCGCGCTGATCCTCGACGTCCAGGCACGGGCCGAGCATCACCGCATCTGGGTCGAGTGCGGCTCGCTCCATGGGGAATCGGCGGCGCTGTTCCTCGCGTTTCCCTTCGTCGAACAGCTCCACTGCATCGACATCTGCTCCTTCCCCACGCTCCAGCAGCGTCTCCAGCCGTTGCTCAAAAGCGGCCGCTGCGTGTTCCATCTCGGCACGTCGCAGGAGCGTGCGGCGGAAATCCCGGTGGCGGACGTCGTCTACATCGACGCCAATCATTCCTACCAGGCTGTCAGGGACGACATCGCCGTCTGGTACCCGCGCATCACCCCCGGCGGAGCGCTGTGCGGCCACGACTATTATCAGGAGAAGCACTGGCCCGGGGTGAAGCGGGCCGTCGACGATTTTCTCGCTCGGGAGCAGTTGACCCTCACCACCTATGCCGATTCGTCATGGATGGTGCTAAAGCCGAAGGGGTAGCGCTCGCGTCGCCGGTGGGGCAGGATAGCCTGGGCAGGAGCCGATTCGATGGGGAGTAACTACCAGCGTTTTGACTCCCCGCATCTCGATTACGCCCTCTGGGATTGCCCCTTCGACAAGACCGTCAAGCTGCGGGGGCCCCCGGTCGACACGACGCGCCCGTACGTCGTCTGTCTCGGGGCGGCTCCGACCTTCGGCAGATTCTGCCGCGAGCCGTTTCCGGAACTGTTGTCGCGCCAGTTGGGGATGCCGGTCCTCAACGCGGGGGTGGCGGGGGCCGGTCCGTCGACCTTTCTTCGCGAAGGATGGAGCGCGTGGCTCAACGGGGCGAAGGCGGTCGTCGTCCAGGTGCTCGCGGCCCGGAGCGAGAGCAATTCGCTCTTCGAGTGCGATCCTGCGCGTGGGGCCCTCGGTGTGCGGCGCTGCGACGGAAGCGAGATGCGTTTCGAGGAGTTTTTGCGTCGGCTCATGGGATCGGCCGATCCGGCGACGGTGCGGCAGGTCGTCGAAGAGACGCGACAAAACTACGTCAGGAACATGACCCGCCTCTTGGAGGGCATCCACTCGCCGACGATCCTCCTCTGGCTGTCGAAGCGGCCGCCCCGCTACGTCATCGACGACCGGAAGCTCCACGGGATCCTCAACGCCCATCCGCAGCTTGTCGACGACGTCATGCTCGACCAGATCCGAACGCATGCCGACGCCGTCGTGGAGTGTGTCTCGTCGGCGGGGAGTCCCCAGCGACTCTGGCCCGCGGCTGAGCCCATCCCCGGCACCGTTATGGAAGAGGGGGTGCTCACCAACCGGTATTACCCGAGCCCGGAGATGCATACGCTCGCCGCGGCGAAGCTGGCCGAGGCGTGCCGTTCGATCCT
>CAJBCV010000260.1 GCA_903951635.1 uncultured Planctomycetaceae bacterium | reverse complement strand
GACCAGATGGACAAGGCCGAGCAGCAGGCGATGGACTTGGTCCTCTCCGGCAAGGTCCGCAAGGCGTTCGACATCTCGGAGGAGCCGCAGGCCCTCCGCGATCGTTACGGCGCCGGCTGGGGAGAGCAGGCGCTCATGGCCCGCCGGCTCGTCGAGGCGGGGGTTCGCTATGTCTCGCTCAACACCGGCTACTTCGACGACCATGGCAACATCGGCCCGGCCCTCAAAGACAAGCTCCCCCGCCACGACGCGGCGGTGGGGACGCTGATCGCCGATCTCGCCGACAAGGGGCTCCTCGACGACACGCTCGTCGTCGTCGCCGGCGAGTTTGGCCACACGCCGAAGATCAACAAAGATGCCGGCCGCGACCACTGGCCGCAGGCGCAAAGCATCCTTCTGGCCGGCGGCGGCTACCGCCACGGGCAGGTGATCGGGAGCACGAACGACAAGGCGGAATACCCGACGTCGCGAAAGATCGGCGTCGAGGACTTCTGTGCGATCGTCTACCACTCGATGGGGCTGAAGGTCGACGACTCGATCGTCGACCTCACCGGCCGGCCGACGCATCTTGTGCCTGGCGGCGAAGTGCCCGTCGAGTTGCTCTGACCCGGGGCCCTTTTTGCCATTTTTCCCGCGTTGCCCGTGGGATCGAGCGGCGGTGGCACTTCTGGGCTGCTCTGTCCGCCTTGCTCCACCGGCCGGCTGCTCTGGGAAACTCGGAGCCATGACAGGACGACAATTTTACGACTGGCAGACAGCAGGCGGGGCCGACGACGTCATGAAGATGGTCGATGCCCTGGAACGCGCTGAATTGCACTGGTGCGCCATCGGTGACCTAGCAGTCAATCACTGGGCCGCCGAGCCGATGGTGACCCGGGATGTCGATTTTGTCGTCGCGGTTGACGAGATTGCCCAGGCTGTGAACGTGCTTGAAGCGGTCGGGTTCAAGGCTGAACGACACGACTGGTCGGTGAACTTCCTCGGCCGCTCCCAGGTCAGCCTGTGGTTGAGCAAGGAAGACTTCTATCGCGATTTCACCACCCGGTCGGTCCCCGCCGATGTCCATGGAATTCTCCTCCGAGTGGCGGCACTCGAAGACACGCTCGCCGGCAAGATCAAGGCCTGGCGAACCCCTGGGCGACGGCCGAGCAAAGCAATCAAAGACCTCGGCGACGTCGCCCGCCTCATCGAAGCCCACCCGGCACTCATCGCATCCCTCCCACCGGACGTGAAGCAGGCGCTGGACCGGTAAACCGGGGACCTTGCAGTGGCTGTCACCGCTCTGCGGCGCTCCGTCAGAAGCGTTCGCCACCCCCGGCATCGGCGGCGAACGAAGACTCCGTCTCCGCCGCGGCGGACGCACGAAACCGGACGACCGGTGGCGGAGGGCGATTCTGGGCACCCTCCGCCACCACGGCCGCCGGTCGCTTGAAGCCGAGTTGGCGAGATGACTTCGATCGTCAGGCCACCTTCAGGCGCCGCCGCTCGACGAGGCCGAGCACACCACCGAGGAGCGCGAGCACGCTCCCCAGACCGGCCGGGTCGATCTCGGGGACCGCCGACGGCGACAGTGTCAGACTGACGTCGTCGATATCCGCTCCATCGTTTCTCCCGGCGATCCCCGTCCCGAAGTAAACGGTATCTTCCCCACCGATGGCGGTAAAAGCGTAGCTGCGGAGTTCCCAGCTACCAGCAGCCACGGTCGGGATGTCAACGACGTTCAAGGCCAGAGAGGTCCAATTAGCCACGTCGTCGAGCGTCCCGGAACCGGAGTACTTGCCCACGCGGACATCGTTGCCGTTCCCGGCAAACCACGGAGTCGACCAGAACTCCAGTGTGTACTCACCGGCGACCAACGACGTTCCGAGCGTCTGATAGAGGCCGACCGTTGTACTGGCACCCATGCCTGGGGTCGCGCTCCAACTACCACCATGCGTAGGGGGAGTCCGGGTAGTCGGGTTTCCAGACACGCCGTCATAGGTTCCGTAGGCATTCCCATCCTTCGCCCATCCCGTGGGAGTGCTCGTGTTGCCACCCGGAGTTTCGAAGCCACCGTTGACGATCAATCCGGCTTGGACTTCGCCTGACAAAACTGCGAGTGCTATCAGAATGGCAACGGCAACGAACTTGGCTGCAGCCCGACCAACGAGCCCAAGGCGGGGCCCACGGTGAACGGCAGGCGAAGGAAACCAAAACATGGACAAGCCTCCGAGGAATACTGGGGTTTAACAGGCGTTTGTCTATCTACTCACATGACGCTGCTGATGGCAGCGACCGGAACCAGAGACGAGGGAGAAACCACTCCCCGACGATAAAGGTCATTCGGACACCGTCAACGCTCCAGAAACGACAGAATGCCGAAACCGGCACGGCGCGCACGAAACGGGCATGGCGCGCACCAAACGGGCATGGCGCGCACGAAATGGCGCGCCCCCACCCGATTGGCACTCGTCGCTGCCGCGGCGCACATGAGGCACACCCCGGACGACCGGTGGCGGAGGGATGTCAGGGCGGGCACCCTCCGCCGCCGATCGCCGGTGTGGTCAGACTGGGCGATTCAGCCCGCGAGTGGCTGTCAGGCCGCGTTGCGGCGGAAGAGTTCCGCAAGGCCGAGGGCGCCTGCGAAGATGGAGAAAGCGCTCAACAGGCCGATGGCATTGATCTCGGTGGTCGAGAAAGCATCGAAGCCCGCCATCTCTGACGAAGCCCCACGCGGCGGATACTTTTCCCCGCCGATGGTCGCGCTGATCGTGGTTATGAACCGGTCGCTGTTGCCGCTCTCCCCAGAGCCATCGCGCCGGGAGTTGCGGTCCCCCTCGACGGCTCTCGAGACCTGGACAACGACGCCCTTGGGCCCCCCTTTGTCCGCGCCGTCATGGAGCTTCCCCGCTTGGGTCTCTCCCGGACAAACTGCGGAAAGCAGCATCACGGCAACCACAGCCATCGCCTTCACCGCCTTGACGGCAATGCCGCCGGAGTTGGCTTGAACGCTGGAGCGGATGCGCGATGACCAGTGCATGGGAAAGACTCCGAGTGATCCCGGGGCGAGGCGATCACTCACAACTGAGGCCGGGGCTTGGTCTTCTTCCTCCCCACCCCAGGCCGATGCCTGCGGTGAGCAGAGAGGGAATCACCCCCCTTCAAACACTACACCTGATAGCAAGACCTTCAAAGGCCGCGATCCGACAAAATGCCGAAACGGGCACGGCGCGCACGAATCGGGTAGCAAGCGCGCACGAAACGGGCATGGCGCGCACGAAATGGCGCGCCCACCCGATCGCGAAGCGCCGCTGCCGCGGCGCATGGGGCTGAAACCGGGCGAGCGCTGGCGGAGGAATGCCAAGGGAAGCTCATCGGGAAACGCCGGAGAGCGGGGACCTCGTCGACGCTGAGTTCTCCGTACCTCGCGAAGGAGTCCAGGGAGCGCTCGCTGCCGAACTGCGGCTCTGAACGGCAGCGCCGACGGCTCCGATGCGACCTGGGTCTACGGCTCTCCCGTCCGTCGCCGAGACGGTCCACACCATGTCAAAGGCGGTCGCGGCACCGTCACCGTGGTGCTCGACCAAAGCGAGCAACGTGCCTTTTTCGAGGGCTTTGGCTGAGGGGTCGAGGATCGTCGCTAGGCTGGCCCCGTTGGGGATCCACTCGGCGCCGACAGCGGAGGAAATGCCTATCCAGCAAGCATGATCGCTCGCCTGCAGCCCGGCCGGTGTGGTCGAGAGCGTTTCCCCAGGCGCCGGCGACATCCCGAGAGCGGACCACACCGCGAGGGCGACAGCGGCGATGGCTTCAAAGCGACCCAGAGTGCCTTTCAAGGGAATCCTCCTCTGAAAGATTGGGGAGCCGGTCGATGGTGGAACAAGCGAAGGGAACGAGCCGGGACGTGGGGCTCGGGAGCCGCATCCTTGGGCAAAACGCCCCCGCTCATTGCCCTAAAGACACAAAGTAACTCGACTCCCCAGACCACCGTCAACAGGAAAAAAAAGGACAAAATGCCGAAACGGGCACGGCGCGCACGAAACGGGCATGGCGCGCACCAATCCGGTAGTCGGCGCGCACGAAATGGCGCGACGAGTCGCCTTTCGGCGAACCTCCCAGACGGAGCGGGTCGATCGATCACAGACAGACTGCTATCGTGTCGCCGGGACGCTGCCGCGATCGTTCGCTGGCCAGT
>CAJBCV010000259.1 GCA_903951635.1 uncultured Planctomycetaceae bacterium | reverse complement strand
GTCGAGGGTCGCATCGGGCACGACGTTGGTGGCGACGTCGGTCAGCCAGTTACCGGCCAAGCCCCACGCGCCGACGCCGCCGCTTCCCAGATCACCGGTCCATGAGGTGTTGCTGGGCGGGAGGGGCGCCGGATCGGCCTGAGCGGGCATCGCCGCCCCCAAGACCAGCGCCGCGGTCACGATTCGAACCCCGACCGACTTTCGACACGCACGCATCCAGGACATGAACACCTCGGTGGCTTAACTTCGGGCGAACTCTTTGCCGTCGTCCCATCGAGGCAAAGGTAAAAGATCGCTGAGGTCGATCAATCCCTCTGCGCAGGTCGCCGCCGAAACCGAGGCGAGCGCTCCCTGACACCCGCAGCCGCAGGGCCGGTGAATCAGGAACCGTGGCTACCGGCGTGTTCCCCACCCGACCGCCGCGGCGTCGTACCCGTGGGCTTCGACGGGCACACCGAGCAGATCGCTCCCGGCACGCTCCAACTCGCGTACCAGCGCCGCGGGCCACAGCCCGAGGAGGACGATCGTGGCGAACAGGGCTGTCAGCGCGATCCGCTCGCGGGGGAGGAGGTGGTGCCTCGGCCCATCGAGGTTCGACGGGCCGCCAAAGACCATGAACCACCCGCGCATCACCGAAATCGCCGAGAGCACCGTCGCCGCGATCACGAGCAGCCCGGCGTGGAGTTGCTCATCGAGGCTCCCCGACACGAGGAGATCGTCGGCGACGAAGGAGAGCGTTCCCGGCAAGCCGATGCTCGAGAGCCCGAAGAGGAGGAAGAAGGCCGCCAGGAGCGGGGCGTCGGCGAACCGGCCCTGCGGGGTCTCGAGCGACAGCGGCCCGGCCCGGCTCTCGAGGGCCCAGCCGACGAGCCCCAGCCCGGTGAGCGCCAGGCCGCTCGAGATCCAGGTGCAAAAAGCCCCGTTGAGCTCCATCGGCAGTTTGCCGGCCAAGCCGGCGAGGACGAGGGCCGACTGGCTCATCGCCAGCGTGCCGATCAGCCCCCGGAGATCGCGCTGCACCAGCGCCAGCGCCGCCCCGTACGTCGCCGTCAGCAGAGCCAACTGCGAAAGGACGACGAGTTCCGCCCCCACGCCGTCGCCATGGTCGGCGTGGCCGAAGAACAGCCGCACCGCCGTATAGGAAGCGATCTGTGGCATCGTGGCAGCCAGCGCCGTCGACATCGGCGCGCCGCGGAACAACGCCGGATACCAGGAGTGGAAGGGGACGATCCCCTTTCTCACGAGGACGGCCAGCGCCACGAGCCAGCCGCCGGAGGCTCCCAGGAATCCCCCCCCGGCCTCCCACGGCGGGTCGGCGATCATCATCAGGGTGCCGATGGCCATGCAGGCCACGGCCAGCGTCATCATGATCGCGTAGACCCGCGCTGCCGTCTGACCGCCCGCCGTCGCCCGGGTGCTCCACCACGTGGGGAGCGCCGTCACCACCCAGGCGACGATCAGGACCAGCGGGTGCGCGGTGGAGAACAGCGCCAGCGTCGTGGCCGCACCGAGCAGAATCCGCACCGTCGCCGGGCCGTCGAGAAACCGATTCGGGGCGACCATCACGATCGCCAACTCCACCAAGCCCACGAACGGGAGGAGCACGGCGGTGAGCCCGTCGACATGGACGAGGTAGCCGCCGCCGAGCCGCTGACCGAGTTCGAGGGTCACCTCCGGACCGCTCATCCAAAACAGTGTGATCGTCAAGCCGGCGACCAGCGAGACGAGCAGGGCGATCATCGCCGGGGTGCGCGGAGCCCCCTGGCTTCCGCCACGGCTGACATGGAACGCTGCCGCCAGAGGGGCGAGAATGGCTGCGATCAGCGCAGCCAGGAGCGGAATGTCATGGCCGTCGAAACTCACCGCCACCCCCCCTGCATCCGCCTGCCGGCGGTATCCCGCCCCCGATCCTCGGGGCGCGTTCCGAGCCATTCGATCCAGGCCAGTTCGGCCCCTCCGAGTCGCTCGAGGAGCCTCCAGACAGGCCCGATGACAAACCGCGACAGCACCATCTCCTCGAAGCCGCGGTCGAGGGCCACCCGATACAGCCAGGACTGCGTCCTCTCCGGAAGCATCCCGACGACCGACCAGGACGCCGCGCCAGGATGGCCGCCGAGGGCCGCCTCGAGTTCGTGTCGATCGTGGAGTGCCGACGGGGAGCGAAGGATCTGGAGGCTGCGGAGAATCGCATGGCTGACGATGTGGACCAGCGCGACGACGCGGAACCCGAGGCCGATCTCGACGAAGATGATCCCTGCCTGGGTCATCGACGCGTAGGCGAGCATGCTTTTGAGGTCGGTCTGAACGCGACCGACGAGGGCGGCGTGGATGGCGGTGAAGGCACCGATGACGACCAGCGCTCCCCGCGCGACCGGCGCCGCGTCGAGGAGCGGCTCACACCGGAGGAGAACATAGGCGCCGGCGTGGATCGAGAGGGCGCCGTAGAAGATGGCGCTCGACGGCGTCGGCCCCTCCATCGCCCGCGGCAGCCAGTTCGAGAACGGGACCTGGGCGCTCTTCCCCATCGCCGCGAACACCAGGAGCAGCGAGATGAGCGTGGCATGCCCCGGCGAAACGAGGCAGTGGCCGTTCGGCCAGACGCCATTGAAGAGCCGTTCGAAATCCCCGGAGCCGACGGCCCGATGGATCATCACGCCGGCGGTGAGCAGGCCGACGTCACAGATCCGGTAGGTCGTGAACGCCCGCAGTGCCGCCTTGAGGGCGTTGGTGCGTTCGTGAAAGAAGCCGATCAGCATCGTCGAGGAGATGCCGAGGAACTCCCATCCCGCGAACAGGACGTCGATGCTCCCGGCGAGCACCATGAGGTTCATCCCCGTGCCGAACAGCGTCAGAAGGACGAAGAACCGGGTGAACCCGGGCTCGCGGTGGAGGTATTTCCCGGCAAAGGCGTTGACGAGCGCACAGAGCCCGGTGGAAAAGCAGACGTAGGGCACCGACAGGCCGTCGGCGACGAGATCGATCGTGGCGTCGTGGTGCCCCACGGAAAACCAGGTGCCGAGGTGGACCTGCTCCGGCGCGAAGCCTCGCATGGCGAGCACCGCAAGCGTCGCCAGGCCGGCAAGGAACGCGAGCGTGAACGCGCCGCCGACGAACCTCGTGGTAGCCCGCTCCGAAAGCGGCCGGTCAACGAGTGCCGGCAGGCCGACGAGGAAGAGGGTCAGGGCCGGAGCCGCAAGCTGGAGGACGACCAGCAGCGAAACGATCGCGTGGGTCGATGCGGCCTGGGACTCGAGCGAACCGAACAACTGGGCGACCGGCAAGGCCGCGCCGGAGAACGTCATCTGCCCTTGGCTCCCGTTGATGCTCCGAAGTCGATCGCCTCTGTGGCGAAGCTTGCAGGCACAGCGACCACCAGTATGCCACGAATCGGCCGTCGGGACGTCTGTCTCCCTCCCTGTCCCGCAGCGGCGCCGGGAGCCACCTTTGTCTTTTTGGTAGGCTCCCCGGGTCGCACGGGCGCTGCCCGTTGCCCCCCTCCAGTGCTCAGCGAGTCGTCGCCGTGGACGTCCCTCAGCCCCCCGATCCCCTCTCCGCAGTCGCCCCCCGTCGCGGCGTGGTCCTCCTCATCGACGACCAGCCGATCATCGGCGAAGCGATCCGCCGGATGCTCGCCGGAGCGGATGCGCTCGATTACCACTATTGCCGCGATCCCGGTGCGGCGCTTGCCATGGCTGCGGAAACGGCTCCGACGGTCATCCTCCTCGATCTGGTGATGCCCGACATCGACGGCCTCGAGGTCCTTCGCCGACTCCGTGCCGACGAACGCTTCCGGGAACTCCCGATCATCGTCCTTTCGACAAAAGAAGAGGCCGCGGTCAAGGCCGAGGCGTTCGCGCTGGGCGCCAACGACTATCTCGTGAAGCTCCCCGACCGGGTCGAACTCGTCGCCCGCGTCCGCCATCATTCCCGTGGCTATATCGCGCTTCTCGAGCGGAATCTGGCTTTCGAAGAGCTGCGAATCAGTCGCGCGGTGCTCGCCGAAGACCTCGCCAGTGCCGCCCGTTACGTTCGCTCGCTCCTCCCTCTGCCAGGCGAGTTGGCAGGAATCCGTGCTGACTGGCGTTTCATCCCCTCGGCCGGCCTGGGGGGTGACGCCTTCGGCTACCACAGCCTCGACGACGACCATGTCGCGATCTATCTCCTCGACGTCTGTGGCCACGGCGTCGGCGCGGCGCTGTTGAGCGTCTCGGCCCTCAACGCCATCCGCGGTGGGGCCCTGCCGAACACCGACTTCCACGATCCGGGGGCCGTTCTCACGGCACTCAACCGGGCGTTCCCGATGGAACGGCACAACGACATGTTCTTCACGATCTGGTACGGGGTGTACGACCGCCGCCAGCGTTCGCTCCGTTGGGCCGGCGGTGGCCACCCCCCAGCCCTCCTCATCCAGCCGGGTTCGGACACGACCGGCAAGCCAGCTCCGGTGCCCCTCGATTCCGACAATCCCCTCCTGGGAGCCATCGAGGGACTCGACTTCTCCTCCCGGCAAGTCGACGTGCCCCCGTCAGCGACGCTCTATGTCTTCAGCGACGGAACCTTCGAGATTCCCAGGCCAGACGGCTCGATGGGGACGCTCGACCTGTTTTGTGACTTGCTGGCCTCCCAGCCGCGGAGGGGTGAAACGGCCCTCGACGCGGTCGTTGAGCAGACCAAGGCCCTCGCCGGGGGGGGTGCCCTGGCTGACGATCTGTCGATTTTGGCCGTCACGTTTTGCTGACAGGGGGGCTCTTCGACGCGGTTTTAGCCTCTTTCCTCCCCTTTGCCAGCGCCCGCGCTCCGGTCCCGCCGATGTGTCACGGGGCCGTCTTGCATGCGATTCCCGAATCCGTACACTCAAGTGTTTCCCGTCCCGGGACGGTCTGGCTAGCGTAGCTCAATTGGCAGAGTCCCTGATTTGTAATCAGGTGGTTGCGGGTTCAACTCCCGCCGCTAGCTCACTCCATTGCCAGGGGAGGCGCTCGTCCGATCGGGGCCGTCGTCGTCTGGAAGCACCTCGATCTCGTCGTGAAGCCACGACAGACAGGGCTTCCATGGTGATTGCCCTGATAAGCGTCTGGATGGTCGTTCTGAGTGGGCTTTGCCCGATTCAGGGCAACTGAGGCAGCGCGAGGTCGGTTCGGAAAAAAACGGATGGCGGCGGAGCGGTAGATACGGTGGCGCTCCCGCGGGAGGTTTTGATTCGGGGAGATTTGGATCCGAACCGATATCACCAACACATGAGGGGAGTTTCCCGAGCGGTCAAAGGGGCTTGACTGTAAATCAAGTGGCTCTGCCTTCGCAGGTTCGAATCCTGCACTCCCCACTTCCACCCCATGCCCCGACACTCAATCGTTCCGCGAAAACACGCTCCAGCCCGACATTCCAGCGACAAGGTTCCGCAACCCCACCCGCCCATCGGGCCCACCCGCCCATCGGGCGACACACTCCACTCCAGCAGCCAGACGCAGGAACCAGCAACCAGACGCAGCAACCAGACGCAGGAACCAGCAGCCACCATCCAGCCGAGGCACGAACGGGCAGGCACGGCAACACCGGTCCGCACGAAAGCACGCGGGTGTAGCTCAATGGTAGAGCAATAGCCTTCCAAGCTAAAGACGAGGGTTCGATTCCCTCTACCCGCTTTTCAGGCCACACGCCCCTCCGACCACCACCACCACCACCAAGCCTTTTCCTTCTTTCACGGAGCGACAGTCGCCACGACCAACCGAACCGCGTCCTCGCCGGGACGACGCCGCGCCCTCAAGCGCCCGTCCACCGAGGCCACGACGCACACCGCTGCTGTAGCTCAGTTGGTAGAGCGCGTCCTTGGTAAGGACGAGGTCATGGGTTCAAGTCCCATCAGCAGCTTCAGCGGTCGCCGTAGCCACATCGCCCCCAACGCCAAAATGATTCCACCCCTCCGGCATGCCGGAGGATCGCACGTTACAAGATCGATCGATGCTCCGTGTCAGACCTGGCCAGGCGGGGCATCGTCGATCGATCGGACAGTTTGATTTGATGCAGGATTTCAGGGACCAGGGCAGGCGCCGCCTGCAGCCACACACCAGAGAGGAAGATCGAGGGAGAAAGCATGGCTAAGGACACGTTCACGCGGAGCAAGCCGCACGTCAACGTCGGCACCATTGGTCACATCGACCATGGCAAGACGACTCTCACCGGCGCGCTGGTGGCCGTTCAGGCTGCCAAGAACCTGGCGATTGCAAAGAGCTACGCCGACATCGCCAAGGGCGGTACCGTCCGCGACGACACGAAGACGGTGACCATCGCCGTCAGTCACGTCGAATACGAGACCGAGAAGCGGCACTACGCCCACATCGACTGCCCGGGCCACGCCGACTTCATCAAGAACATGATCACCGGTGCCGCCCAGATGGACGGCGCGATCCTGGTGGTGAGCGCTGCCGACGGTCCGATGCCGCAGACGCGGGAGCACATCCTCCTCGCCAAGCAGGTCGGCGTGCCGGCGCTCGTCGTGTTCCTCAACAAGGTCGATCTCGTTGACGATCCCGAACTTCTCGACCTCGTCGAGATGGAAATCCGGGAGTTGCTCACCAAGTACGGCTTCCCCGGCGACGATGTGCCGATCATCCGCGGTGCGGGCAAGCCGGCCTACGACAGCCCCGCCGACCCGGCGAAGAACAAGTGCATCGCCGATCTGCTCGACGCTGTCGATGCCTACATCCCCGAGCCGATCCGTGAACTCGACAAGCCGTTCCTGATGGCGATCGAGGACGTGTTCTCGATCGAAGGTCGTGGCACCGTGGCCACCGGCCGTATCGAGCGTGGCGAGGTCAAGGTCGGCGACGAAGTCGAGATCATCGGCCTCAAGGACAAGGCCGAGAAGACGACCGTCACCGGCGTTGAAATGTTCAAGAAGCTCCTCGACCGCGGTCAGGCCGGCGACAACGTCGGCTGCCTGCTGCGTGGCGTCGCTCGCGACGGCATCGAGCGTGGTCAGGTGCTTGCCAAGCCGGGCTCGATCAAGCCCCACAAGAAGTTCGAGTGCGAGGTGTACGTTCTTTCGAAGGAGGAAGGTGGCCGCCACACTCCGTTCTTCGCCGGCTACCGCCCGCAGTTCTACTTCCGCACGACCGACGTCACCGGCTCGACCAAGCTGCTCAGCGGCGTCGAGATGGTTTCGCCGGGCGACAATGTGAAGATGGAAGTCGAGTTGATGGTCCCGATCGCCATGGACGACGGTGTCCGCTTCGCCATCCGTGAGGGTGGCAAGACCGTCGGCTCGGGGGTTGTGACGAAGATCCTCGACTGATCACGGAACCTGTACCGTTCCAGGCGCCGGCCCTCGGCCGGCGCCTGGAATCACAGGGGCGTAGCTCAACTGGCAGAGCGCTGGTCTCCAAAACCAGAGGTTGCGAGTTCGATCCCCGCCGCCCCTGCTTCGCGGGATCTGGTCGCCCTGGCCACGTCCTCACGAGTTTTGGATCGACGACGTCGGTGTTTGCGGATCGAAGGAAGATTGTTCGAGATTGGTCAAGCACGGTGGGGAAACCCACCCGGAAACAGTCGCCCCCACAGACCGGGCCCATCAGACGGATCGCCCGAGCCGGACGGAACCGACCATGGCAGGTATGCAAGAAAACCAGACCGCCCTCAGTTCGCTGGGGCGAGAATTGTTTAGCTCGGCCGTTTACAAGCGGAGCCAGGGACGCGTCACCCGTCAGGTGACGTGTGGGGCTCTGTTGCTTGCTTGGGGTGTCGCCGTCTGGAGGCTCACCCAGATCCTGCCGGCGTGGTTTTCCGCCGGTGGCCCGATGACCCAAGCGACGCCGTCTGACGATTACGGTCTGGTCCGCTTCGTCGTGCCTTTGCTCGTTTTCCTCGCCGGGGGCTGGCTCGCCTACCGGGCGGTCAATCTGCCCCGATTCGCGGAGTTTCTCATCGGCGTCGAGTCGGAAATGGCCAAGGTGGCTTGGCCCACGGTTGGCGAGGTGGCCCGCAGCTCCGCGGTCGTTATCTTCATGATCTTCGCCCTGTCCTTCATTCTCGCGGCCTACGACTTGTTCTGGTGGTTCATCCTCCGGGCGATCCAGGGATTCCGTTGAACGCGGTCGAGACCCAAGGGTCCGGGTGACATTCCCGGACATCCCCACGCATGTCGAAGCACGAACATCCAGTCGAGCCCCAGGCCGACGCCTTCGCGTCTCCGGCCCCGCACGCCTCGGGCGACGGGTCGTCGGACGCGTCTGATGCCGGCACGTCCCACGCCGCGCCGGTCGTAGAGGCTGACGACGACGACGGCAGCCCGGCTGAACTCGCCGACCCATTTGCGGGGGGTGACGATGCCAAGCCTGTGGCCTCGGCTGCAGACGAGGATGTGGCCCCTGCCGGCGAGAAGAAGTGGTACATCCTCAAAGTTCAAAGCAACCGCGAGGATTCGATCAGCGATACCCTCGAGCGGCGGATCCGGATGCAGGGGCTCGACCGCTTTTTCGGCAAGGTGATCGTGCCGAAGGAGCAGGTCACCGAGTTCAAAAACGGCAAAAAACGCGTCGTTTCCCGCAAGCTCTATCCTGGCTACATCCTTGTGAACATGATTCTCAACGACGAGACGTGGTATCTCGTCAGAGAGACCGGCGGGATCGGCGACTTCACCGGCTCGGCCGGACGGCCGAGCCCCATGCTCCAGGCCGACGTCGACAAACTCCTCAACAAGTCGGCGGTCAAGCCGGACGAGGCGCCGCGGCTGAAGATCAATTTCAAGAAGGGCGATCGGGTCAAGATCACCGAAGGTACCTTTGAGAACTTCGAAGGTGAGGTCGAGCAGATCGACGAGGCAAATGGTCGCGTCACGGTGATGCTGAGCATCTTCGGCCGATCGACCCCCGTCGACATCGAATACTGGCAAATCGAAGGAATCTGAGGCTCGTCACAGACGGCTCTGAGCGAATTTCGATGCGTCCAACCTGCACGGACGCCCGGGTGTGCAGGACAGGCCGGATCAACAACAAGCAACAACGTTTCCAAGCAGTCCCGCGGAAGGGGTAGAGGTCAGAGTCATGGCGAAGCAGGTGGTCGGACAGGCGAAGTTCCAGATCCCAGGCGGGCAGGCCACCCCGGCCCCCCCGGTCGGCACGTCGCTCGGCCGGTACGGCATCAACCTCGGACAGTTCGTCCAGCAATTCAACGACAAGACCCGCGAAGCCGCTGGCATGGCGATTCCGGTCGTCGTCACCGTCTACAACGATCGTTCGTTCGAGTTCTACACCAAGAGCCCGCCGGCGGCCGCCCTCCTCAAGAAGGCCGCGGGGCTTGCGAAAGGCTCCGGCGTGCCGAACAAGGACAAGGTCGGCAAGGTCACCAAGGCCCAGCTTGACGAGATCGTCCGCCTCAAGACGAACGATCTCAACGCCAGCGATGCCGATAACGCCCGTCGCATGATCGAGGGCACAGCCCGCAGCATGGGAATCACCGTCGAAAGCTGACCTACGGATTCCCGTTCACCGATTCACCCTCCCGATTTTCTCCCCGTACACTTCCAGGACCGTAGCCGTGGCAGTCACCAAGCGCATGAAGGCGATGCTCGCCAAGTTGCCGAAGACCGAAACTCCCCTTCCCGTCGCCGACGCCGTCGCGCTCATCAAGAGCATGCCGCCGACCAAGTTCGATCAGTCGGTCGAGATCCACATGCGTCTGGGCATCGACCCGAAGCAGGCCGATCAGATCGTCCGTGGCTCCATCGTGCTCCCGCACGGCATCGGTAAGTCGAAGCGCGTCGTCGTGTTCGCCAAGGGCAACATGGCCGACGAGGCCAAGGCGGCCGGGGCGGAGGAAGTCGGCGCTGACGACCTCGCCAAGAAGATCAAGGAAGGCTGGACCGACTTCGACGTCTGCATCGCTGCTCCCGACATGATGGGGCTGGTCGGCCCGCTCGGAAAGGTGCTCGGCCCCCGTGGCCTGATGCCGAGCCCCCGCGCCGGCACCGTCACCGCCGATATCCGCAAGACCGTCAGCGAATACAAAGCCGGTAAGGTCGAGTTCCGCAACGATCCGACCGGGATCGTCCATGCGGTAGTCGGCAAGGCCAGCTTTGATGCCGCGAAGATCGTCGACAACATCAAGGCCTTCGTCGACCACATCATGTCGCTGCAGCCCAACAGCGTGCGGGGACAGTACGTGAAGAGCGTCTCGATCTCCGCCACGATGACCCCGGGCGTCATGGTCGCCGCTTGAGGCCTCGTTGGGCTTCCGGTTCCCTTCGATCGCCCCCACCTCTGCTTCAGCCCTCCGTTTCAAGTTCCCGTTTCCTCCATCCCGGCTCGTTTCAGTCCCACGCGGCCGCACTGCCGTCCAAGCCGCCCGATCAGGGCCCAAATCCGCCATGAGCAAGCTCGTCAAGAATCTCCTCGTCGATGATCTCAAGGGACGCCTGAAGGGCGTCAACGAGGTGATCGTTCTCAGCCTCGGCCGTCTCGACGGCACGAAGACCACGCAACTCCGTCAGACGCTGCGGAAGAAGAAGATCAAACTCCAACTGATCAAGAACAGCCTGGCTCGTCGAGCGACCCTCGACACCCCGCTGGCTCCGGCTTTCGGTAAGACCGAGGGCATGCTCGCGATCGCTTGGGGGGGCGAGGACGTCGTCGATCTGGCGAAGGAGCTCGACCGCGTCTCGGCCATCAAGGACTATGACGGCGTCGAGTTTCGCGGCGGCGCCCTCGACGGCTCCCGACTCGAGCCGAGCGACGTCAAAAGCGTTGCCAAATGGCCGTCCCGTGCTGAGCAGCTCTCTATTCTCTCCGGTCAGATCAGCTCGATGGGCTCCAAGCTCTCTGGGCAGATCCTCGGGGCAGGAGGGACGCTGGCAGGGCAGATCAGCTCTCGGGTCGACGACCTGGAGAAGGCGGCACCGCCGGAGACTCCGGCGGCCTGACGCAGCGATTCCGGACCAACTCCATGGCATGGGCTTCCCAAGGCCCGCGTTCATGGTATGACTATGGGTTCCCCATTTTCCAACGAACGCCTGTCCCGGACGTGGTCCACACGGGTCAGGCGTGCACGACCGACCACCCATGACACACAGCCGGCGGCATTCCCGCCGGCCTCATTCCTGAAGGGAAAGGATCTCGAGCGATGGCAACGGCTGAAGCGACGCGTGAATTCACCAATGAAACCAAGGACCTGGGCGACAAGATCGTGTCCTTGACCCTCAAGGCCGCCAAGGAGCTCTCCGACTACCTCGATGAGGTCCACGGCATCAAGCCCGCCGCCGGTGGCGCGGTCATGATGGCCGCTCCGGGCGGTGCTGGCGCTGCCGGCGGTGCTGCCGAGGCGGCTGCCGAGAAGACCGAGTTTGACGTCGTCCTCGAGAGCTTCCCGGCCGACGCAAAGATCGGCATCATCAAGGTCGTCCGCGCCGCGACGGGCCTGGGCCTCAAGGAGGCCAAGGATCTCGTCGAGAGCGCTCCGGCAAAGGTCAAGGAGGGCATCTCCAAGGCCGACGCCGAGAAGCTCAAGAAGGAGCTTGAAGAGGCCAAGGCGAAGGTCGCCGTCAAGTGATTTTTGCTTGATTTTACCGAGGCAGCGGCTGGAGGCTTGGTCTTCCGGCCGCTGCCCGGTATAGTTTTTGCATGGCGATTTCCCGACGGTCCTCTATTCGACGGTGGTCCCGCGGGAACGGCATGCGCCTCCTCCTTCGTCAGCCCACGCCTGCCGTATCCCTGCGGTGGGACGACGCTCCTCCCTTCTCCCGGCTTTCCAGATGGATGGCCTGCTCCCGTGCGGATGTCCCCTGCCGCAACGGTGGGTGGTTCTCCGTGCCGGCGGCAGCGTCGTCCTTCCCGAATCGGGACGGGGATGCGTCGCCGGCCTTGCTCTGAATACTGCCAGTCCTTGAGGTCCTCGGAGCCGTCCGGGGGCGCCTCAGTTACGGTACCGCCAGTCTGCTCATTCGGTCGTTTCGGTCGGAACGTTTGTTTCGGGTTTCTTGTTTCGGTTCCCTCGCCACGGTTCTTTTGGGAGATTCGCCCATGGCCACTCGCGCCGTCCGCCGCCTCCAGCCCACCCAGATCCGCCGCTACGGAAGCAGCCGCGCGAGCCACTCGATCCCCGACCTGACGGAAATCCAGACTCGCTTCTACGATCGCTTCCTCCAGTACGACACCCCGTCTTCGAAGCGCAAAGACGAGGGGATCGAAGGGGTTCTTCGCGAGATCTTCCCGATCGAGAGCTACGACCGCACCGTCAAGCTCGAGTATGTCCGTTACGAGTTGGGAAAGCCCCGCTACGATCCCGACGAGTGCCGTCAGCTCCGCCTCACGTACGGTCGTCCTTTGCGCGTGTGGCTCCGCCTGACCCGCGATCAGCCGGTCGAGGAAGAGGTCTATCTCGGTGACATCCCCATCATGCTCGGTGGTGGAGAGTTCATCATCAACGGTGCCGAGCGCGTCGTCGTCAGCCAGTTGCATCGTTCTCCCGGTATCGATTTCGTTGCCGACACCGAGTCAACCGACCGCAAGACGCACAACTGCCGCATCATTCCGGAACGCGGCAGTTGGATCGAGCTCAATGTCTCGAAAAAGGACACCCTCCAGGTGCGGATCGATCAGAGCGGAAAGTTTTCCGCTCTGACGCTCCTCCGCGCGATGGACGAGAAGTACACCCACGATGCCGAGATCCTCAAGCTCTTCTACGAGCCGGAGAAGGTGAAGGCCGACGGTGGACGCTACGTGCCCAAGATCGAGGGACGGATCGCGGTCGACGACATCGTCTACCCGGCCAAGCACAAGGATGGCTCGCCGAACGAACGGGCCGGTGAGATCATCATCGAGGCCGGCTGCAAGATCTCCCACGACCAGGCCGAGCTGATCTGCACCTCCGGCCTGCCGGCGGTGGAGGTGATGGAGGAGCAGAAAGTGCCCCTCATTATGAACAGCCTTCGCGAGGACGCCGACGAATCGAAGCGTCGTACCGGCGTTTCCCCCAGCCATCAGGACGCCCTCGTTCGCATCTATCAGCGGCTCCGGCCGGGCAATCCTCCGGCGCTCGACAAGGCACGGGCGTTGTTCGACGAGAAGTTCAAAGACACCAACCGCTACCGTCTCGGTCGCGTGGGCCGCTTCCGCATCAATCGCAAACTCGGGCTGTCGGTCCCCGAAACGGAGATGACGCTCCGCCCCGACGACCTGATCGCCGCGATCAAGTACATGCTCCGCCTCTCCGAGGGGGAAAACGAGGTCGAGGTGGACGACATCGACCACCTCGGCAACCGTCGCCTGCGAACGATCGACGAACTTGCCAGCGACGAACTTCGCAAGGGCTTCCTCAAGCTCCGCCGCACCGTTCAGGAGCGCATGAGCCTCAAGGACGTCACGGAGATGACGCCCCGGTCGCTCATCAACCCCAAGAGTATCTCCGCGGCCATCGAATACTTCTTCGGTCGGGGTGAGCTCTCGCAGGTCGTCGATCAGACCAACCCGCTCTCGATGCTCACTCACGAGCGTCGACTGTCGGCGCTCGGCCCTGGCGGTTTGAACCGCAAGCGTGCCGGCTTCGAGGTTCGCGACGTCCACATTTCCCACTACGGACGCATCTGTCCGATCGAGACGCCGGAAGGCACGAACATCGGTCTCATCTCGAGCTTGGCGATCTACTCTGGCGTCGATTCCTACGGCTTCCTTGTCACTCCGTACCGCAAGGTTTCGAAGTGCCGCCTCACCGACGACGTCGTCTGGCTGCGGGCCGACGAGGAGCACGAGGCGACGCTGGCCCCGGCCGACGCGCCGGTCGTCGACGGCAAGATCGAAGGGGACAACATCATCGCCCGCAACCGGGGCGACTTCGTCCTTGTCCGCGCCGATGAGGTCGGCTACATCGACGTTGCGCCGAGCCAGATGGTTGGCGTGTCGGCGGGGCTGATTCCGTTCCTCGAGCACGACGACGCCAACCGCGCGCTCATGGGCTCCAACATGCAGCGGCAGGCCGTTCCGCTGTTGGTGACGGAGCCACCTGTCGTGGCCACCGGCATGGAGCGGGATGTCGCGGCCAACTCCGGCCTCATCGTCCGCGCGGCCCGCAAGGGCACGGTGACGTACTGCGACGCCGAGCGGATCGAGGTTTCGCCGGGCGGGGCAGTTGCTCCCGACATTTACCGCCTGCGGAAGTATGTCGGCCTCAACGAGCGGACCTGCCAAAACCAGAAACCGATTATCCAACTCGGCCAGAAGGTCGAAAAGGGGGAGGTACTCGCCGACGGTGCCGCGATCTACAAGGGGGAACTGGCCCTCGGGCGCAACGTCCTCGTCGGATTCATGGCGTGGGACGGATTCAACTTCGAGGACGCGATCATCATCAGCGAGGAGCTGGTGGAGGACGACGTCTACACCTCGATTCACATCGAGGAATACGACATCGAGATCCGTGACACGAAGCTCGGTCGCGAGGAGTTCACCCGCGACATCCCCAACGTCGGCGAACGTGCCCTCCACAACCTCGACGAGGGAGGCATCGTCAAGATCGGCACCTTCGTCCGCCCGGGCGACATCCTCGTGGGCAAGGTCTCGCCGAAGAGCAAGACCGAGCTGACCCCCGAAGAGAAGCTCCTCCACGCGATCTTCGGTCGCGCTGGCGAGGACGTGAAGAACGACTCGCTCGAGGTCCCGTCGGGCGTCGAGGGAATCGTCATCGCCACCGAGAAGTTCTCGCGTCGCATGAGTCTCTCGGAGGACGAGCGTCGCGAGTTCGAGAAGCAACTCAAGGAGGTCGAGAACGAGGGGAATGCCCGCGTCGCCGAGGCCTTCAGCGCCATGGTCGAGGAGATCGGCAAGGCGATCGGCAGGCCGCTGACGGCCGCCGATGGCAGCCCGCTCGTCCGTGACCAGGAGCACAAGGTGGTAGCCGAACGGGCCGCCGCCTTCCGCATCGAGGAACTCGACCTCCGCTCGCCGAAGGCCAAGCCCGAGGTTGAAAAGATCCACAAGGCGATGTGGCCCGCCGTCGAGGATGCCATCGACTCCCGTGAGCGACGTCTCAACAGCATGAAGCGCGGTGACGAACTCCGCCCTGGCGTCCTCCAGATGGTCAAGGTCTACGTCGCTGCGAAGCGCGCCATCAGCGTCGGCGACAAGATGGCCGGTCGCCACGGTAACAAGGGGGTTATCGCCAAGATTCTCCCCAAGGAAGACATGCCGTTCCTGGCTGACGGGACGCCGGTGCAGATCCTTCTCAACCCGCTCGGCGTGCCGAGCCGCATGAACGTCGGGCAGATCCTCGAGACCCACCTCGGGTGGGCCGGAAAGGTGCTCGGCTTCCAGGCGATCACACCGGTGTTCGACGGGGCGAGCGAGGAGGAGATCAACGCTGTTCTCGAAGAGGCAAATCTTCCGCGGCACGGCAAGGCCCAACTCTTTGACGGCCGCACGGGCGAGAAACTCGAGCAGGAAACGACGGTCGGTTACATCTACATGCTCAAGCTCCACCACCTCGTCGACGACAAGGTGCACGCCCGCTCCACCGGACCGTACTCCCTCATCACCCAGCAACCGCTGGGTGGCAAGGCCCGGTTCGGCGGCCAGCGGTTCGGAGAGATGGAAGTCTGGGCGCTCGAGGCCTACGGTGCGGCCTACATCCTCCAAGAACTCCTCACCGTCAAGAGCGACGACGTCGAGGGACGCACGAAGATCTACGAGAGCATGGTGAAGGGGGAGAACACCCTCGAAGCCGGCACTCCGGCAAGCTTCGACGTGCTCACCAACGAGATCCGTGGTCTGGCCCTCAACATGTCGCTCGAGAAGCGTCGGCTCTGACCCATCCTGTCAATCTGCTGCACCCGGTGGGTGATGCGCCCGCGTCACCCACCGGCTTCCGTCCATATCCCACCGCATCCGATCCCGGCGACCGCAACGCCAGCCCCAACAGCCCATCTGGGTTCTTCCAAGGAGACGTCTCGTGAGCATCGGTGAATCCACCTACGATCGCGTCAACGACTATTCCGCCGTGAAGATCAGCCTGGCGCGGCCCCATGACATCAAGAGCTGGTCGTTCGGCGAGGTGAAGAAGCCCGAGACGATCAACTACCGCACCTACCGTCCCGAGAAGGACGGCCTGATGTGCGAGAAGATTTTCGGACCGGAAAAGGACTGGGAGTGCTCCTGCGGCAAGTACCGCGGGATGAAATACAAGGGGATGATCTGCGATCGCTGCGGAGTGAAGGTCACCCACAGCCGCGTCCGCCGCAAGCGTATGGGCCACATCGAACTGGCCGCTCCGGTCGTCCACATCTGGTTTTTCAAGGCGATGCCGAGCCGGCTCGGCGCCCTCCTCGACATGAAGACGTCGAGCCTGGAGAAGGTGATCTACTTCCAGGATTACGTCGTCCTCGATCCCAAGGACACGCCGCTGAAGCGGCAGCAACTCCTCACCGAAGAGGAATACCGCGAGGCCCGTGGCACCTACGGCGACACCGGCTTCGATGCCGAGATGGGGGCCGAGGCGGTACGCAAACTCCTCCTCGGGCTCGACCTCGTCAGCCTCTCCAAGGAACTCCGCGAGGAGCTCCACACGACCGGCTCGAAGCAGAAGAAGAAGGACCTCGTCAATCGACTCAAGATCGTCGAGGCCATCCGTGACAGCGAGAACAAGCCCGAGTGGATGGTCCTGGACGTGATCCCGGTCATCCCCCCGGACCTCCGTCCACTCGTGATGCTCGATTCCGGCAATTTCGCCACGAGCGATCTCAACGATCTCTACCGCCGGATCATCAACCGCAACAACCGGCTCAAGAAGCTCGTTGACCTCAACGCCCCCGAGGTCATCATCCGCAACGAGAAGCGGATGCTGCAGCAGTCCGTCGATGCCCTGTTCGACAACAACCGCTGCAAGCGGCCGGTGCTCGCGTCGAGCAACCGTCCGCTCAAGAGCCTCACCGACATGATCAAGGGGAAGCAGGGACGCTTCCGCGAGAACCTCCTCGGCAAGCGTGTCGATTACTCGGCGCGGAGCGTGATCGTCGTCGGTCCGACGCTCCGGCTCCATCAGTGCGGCCTCCCCAAGAAGATCGCGCTCGAGCTCTACCAGCCGTTCATCATCCGGCGGCTCAAGGAACTCGGCCATGCCGACACGATCAAGAGCGCCAAGAAGATGCTCGAGCGCAAGGACGCCGAGGTGTGGGACATCCTCGAAGAGGTGATCCGTAATCACCCGGTGCTCCTCAATCGCGCCCCGACGCTCCACCGCATGGGCATCCAGGCGTTCGAGCCAATCCTCGTCGAGGGGAACGCCATCAAGCTCCATCCGCTGGTGTGCAAGGGCTTCAACGCCGACTTCGACGGCGATCAGATGGCCGTCCACCTGCCGCTCTCGATCGAGGCCCAGGTCGAGGCTCACACCCTGATGCTGTCGACGAACAACATCTTCAGCCCCGCCAACGGCGCGCCGATCATCAGCCCGTCACAGGACGTGGTGATGGGTTGCTACTACCTCACCATGCAGCTCCCGGGCCGCAGGGGCGAGGGGATGGTGTTCAAGAACGTCGAGGAGGTGGAACTGGCCCACTCGCTCGGAAAGGTCGACACCCACGCCAAGATCCGGGTCAAGCTCCCGCCGAAGCGTCGCCTCAAGATGGAGGACATGACGCAGTCGAAGCCTGGCGCGATCATCGAGACGACCGCCGGCCGCGTGCTCTTCAATTCGGTCCTCCCCGAAGGGATGCTTTTCTACAACATCCCGATGCGGTCGAGCGAATTGGCCCGCGTGATCTCCGACTGCTATCAGGCCCTCGGACGGCGCCGGACGATCGACCTTCTTGACGACATGAACCGCACC
The DNA here is from genome assembly GCA_903951635.1 of uncultured Planctomycetaceae bacterium. Lineage (GTDB taxonomy): Bacteria > Planctomycetota > Planctomycetia > Pirellulales > UBA1268 > QWOP01. The sequence continues at coordinate 20,550 of CAJBCV010000259.1, read as the reverse complement.
GGCTTCAAGTGGAGCACGAAGAGCGGCCTGTCGTTCGCCACCGACGACCTCATCACCCCGACCGACAAGTCAAAGATCATCGGGGATGCAGAGAAGGAAGTTTTCAAGATCCTCAAGCGTTATCAGAAGGGCGTGATCACCGACGGCGAGCGTTACAACTCGGTGCTCGACGCCTGGACGCACGCCCGCGAGGAAATCACCAAGGGGATGATGGCCGCCCTCGAAAAGGACACGGCCAGTGAGTCGCGGCGCGACGGCTACGTCAACCCGATCTACCTCATGGCCCACTCCGGTGCCCGAGGTGGTGTCGAGCAGATCCGTCAGCTTGCGGGGATGCGCGGCCTGATGGCCAAGCCGTCGGGGAAGATCATCGAAACGCCGATCAAGGCGAACTTCCGCGAAGGGCTGACGGTCCTCGAGTACTTCAGCTCGACGCACGGTGCCCGCAAGGGTCTGGCCGACACGGCCCTCAAGACCGCCGACTCAGGCTACCTCACCCGCAAACTGGCCGACGTCGCCCAAAATGTCGTCGTCACGATGCACGACTGCGGTACGCCGCAAGGGGTGCAAAAGGGGGTCATCTACCGTGGCGAGAAGGTGGAGGTGCGTCTTGCTGACAGCCTCCGCGGCCGCGTCAGCCGAGCGGACATCGCCAACCCGATCAGCGGAGACGTGATCGTCCGGGAGGACGATCTGATCACGCCCAAGATCGCCCAGCAGATCGAGGAACTCGGGCTCGAAAAGGTGCAGGTCCGCAGCCCGCTGACCTGCGAGGCACCGCTTGGCGTTTGCCGTCTCTGCTACGGCATGGATCTGTCGACCGGGTCGCTCGTCGAAGAGGGGATGGCCGTCGGCATCATCGCCGCCCAGAGCATCGGCGAGCCCGGCACGCAGTTGACGATGCGTACGTTCCACATCGGTGGCGTCGGTCAGCGTGCCCTCGAAGAGAACCAGAGCAAGACGAAGCGTGCCGGAACAGTGCGATTCGCCCGGCTCCGCAGCGTGCCTGACGAGAATGGCCAGCAGGTCGTTCTCGCCCGTAACGGCGAGATCACGATCAGCGACGCCAAGGGGAACGACCTCGAGAAGATCGACGTTCCAGCCGGTGCCATCCTCAAGGTCAAGGAGGGGGACGAGGTCAAGCCGGGCACCGTGCTCGTGCAGTGGGATCCGCACTCGATCCCGATTCTCTCGGAAGTCTCCGGCAAGGTCCGCTACGAGGACGTCATCGAGGGCGAGACGGTTCGCATCGAGAAGGATCCCAGCGGCCACATCCGTCGGATGATCATGGAGCACAAGGGCGTCTACCAGCCGCAGATCGCCCTCCTCGACGACGACGGCAAGACGCTCGGCTTCTACTACCTCCCCGAAAAGGCTTACATCGAGGTCAACGAAGGGGAGATCGTCAAGGCAGGCCACATCCTTGCCAAAACGCCCCGCGAGGCGTCCGGAACGCAGGACATTACCGGTGGTCTGCCGCGTGTCACCGAGATCTTCGAGGCCCGCAAGCCGAAGGATCCCGCGATCATGGCCGAGATCAGCGGTCGCGTGGAGGTGAAGGGGGAGAAGCGCCGCGGCAAGCGCACCATCGTCGTCCGCAACGATTCGGGACGCGAAGAGGAGCATCTCGTCAGTCAGGGCAAGCACATGCGGGTGCACACCGGCGACGAGGTCAAGGAAGGTGAGGCGCTCGTTGACGGCCCGCTCGTTCCCCATGACATCCTCCGCATCTCCGGCGAGGATGCCGTGCAGCAGTATCTCGTTCGCGAGATCCAAAACGTCTACCGCAGCCAGCGCGTCGACATCGACGACAAGCACATCGAGATCATCGTGTCGCAGATGCTGCGGAAGGTGAAGATCGAGTCGGTCGGCGACACGACCCTGCTCCCTGGCAGCGTCATGGACAAGTTCGAGTTCCAGCAGGCCAACAAACAGATCGCCGAAAGCCTGCGGATCACCGACAAGGGGGACAGTGAGTTCGTGGTCGGGTCGGTCGTGCCGAAGGAAATCCTCGCTCAGGCCAACGCCCAGATCGAGACCCTCGGCGGCACGCCGGCCAAGGGCACCAAGCCGAAGCCGGCCACGGCGAGCACCCAGTTGCTCGGCATCACCAAGGCGAGCGTTCAGAGTTCGAGCTTCATCTCGGCGGCCAGCTTCCAGGAGACGACGAAGGTCCTCACTGAAGCCGCCTTGGCCGGCAAGGTCGACAATCTCGTCGGGCTCAAGGAGAACGTCATCCTCGGCCACCTCATTCCGGCCGGAACCGGCTTCAACACGTTCCAGAGTTCGGAGGTCCGGGTTCGCCCCGAGGCCCTCGATTCGATGCGGCACGACCGTGTCGAAAACCGGCTTGTTCAGCAGTTCCCGCTCCTCGAGGATGCGGCACCGGGGATCGACTCGCGGCTGGGTGGAGACTCCGACACGCCCACCCTTCCCGAAGCCGATCCGTCCCGCGAGCAACTCTGATTCTCTGATTCTCTGATTCTCTGATTCGCGGATGCGTCCCGGTCGGTCGGTCATCCTGCCGACCGACCGGCCCTTCCCGCCAGCGCTCCAGGTCTGGAACGGACCCGGCGGTCGCCCATCCCGGCCGGTGGTGACGGTCGGTCCGTCGATGCGGTGGCAAACCAACGGGGTGCGGTTGAATCGCCCCCAGCGCCGAAGGACCATGGAACGGCCATCCTCCCCGGAGCCTCTCCATGCGTCCCTCCAGAGCCCCCCGCCGCAGTCGGCCTTTCGGCGAGCCATCGCCGGGTTCGAGGGCCCTGCTTGTCGGCCTCCTGCTCACGTTGGCCGGAGGCGGCGACGTTCCGGTCGTTCAAGGTCAGGTTGTTCCTTACAACCCGTATGCCGACAGCCAGGATCCCACTCCGCCGGTGCTCCCTGACGGCACGATTCACTGGGGAACGTTCTTCAAGTCGGCGTCGATTCAGAAGGCCTACGAGCGGCTCTGGAACCTCGGCGCCTGCCGCAACACCAACAAGGCGATCACGATCCCGGTCGAGAACAACAAGCTTTCGATCGACAGCCTCCAGGAAGATGAGTTTCGTGGCGTGGTGAAGGCAGTGACCGGGACCAATGCCGGCGGTGCCGTGGCCTTCGTCGAGATGCCCAAGGACGGATCGGCGGGAGCGGAACGAGTCGCCCTGCTCCATCCGGCCGGTGTATCGCGCGTCGATGTGTCGGGGACCGCTGGCGTGTCCCTGCTCGCCCCCGGGATGATCGTTCGATTCCAGGCGAACGTCGATAGCAAAGGGAAAAGTTCGGCCCCGATCCGCGTTCTCCACGTGGCCACCCCGTCGGGCGATGCCAAGACCTCGGCCGTCACCCCCGGGGTCGATGAGATGGTCATCGGGAAGGTCGTGCAGTTGAAGCGGGGCATCCTCTCGGTCCGGGTCGACGCGGGGAAGATCCGCCGGCTGACGCTCCCCCTCGCCGATGACGCGGTCGTCGAGGTGGCGACATCCCAGATCGGCCTCATCCGGCCCGGCGACACGATCGAGATCAAGGGGCGACTCTGGACCGGTGAGGGGGCCCTCGGTGACGGCACCGTGTTCGCCGACGAACTGAGTGTCACGAAAAAACCTTCCGTGACCGTCGACCGGCCGGGGGAGCGTGCCGACGCCGCTGCGCTCGGCGCTCGCTGAGCGGGAGCCGGCCGAGGGGCGCTTCCCGTCGGCAGGCCAGTGTGACAGACTTCGCGGCCAGGGGAGCGCGGTCGCCACGCTTGGCGTGCGTTCCCGTCGACTCCCCGGAGCCCCTCCATGGCGGTGCGTCCCCCCGTCCCGCGTGGCATTCCCTGGCCGATCGTTCAAGGTCTGGCCGCCGCGGCCGTTGTCGCCGTGTTCGTGATTGTCATGCCGCGTGTCGGCCGACGATCGGGCCGTCCCGCTGGACGCGGTTTCGAGGCCACGACCTCGGCCACCACGGCTCCCCCCGGGCAGTCACCGGAAGCCATGGTGTGGATTTCCGGCGGTGAGTTTTCGATGGGCTGCGACGACCCACGCGGCAAACCGTTCGGCGGTCGCGAACCGATGCCCGATGCCCGGCCGGTTCACCGCGTTCATGTCGACGGGTTCTGGATCGATCGCACGGAAGTGACTAACGATCAATTCGCTGCGTTCGTGGCCGCCACAGGCTATGTGACGGTGGCCGAGACGCCTCCTCGCGCCGAGGACTTCCCCAGCGCCCCAGCCGAGAACCTCGTGGCGGGCTCGATTGTCTTTTCCCCGCCCGAGGGGCCCGTATCCCTCGACAACCATTACCAATGGTGGTCCTACGTCCCGGGAGCCAATTGGCGCCATCCCACCGGCCCCGAGAGTTCCATCGAAGGCCAGGGCAGCCATCCGGTGGTCCAGATCGCGCACGACGATGCCGTGGCCTACGCGTCGTGGGCCGGCAAACGTCTGCCGACCGAGGCTGAATGGGAGTTCGCGGCCCGGGGAGGACTTTCCGGAGCGACGTATCCCTGGGGCGACGAGTTCCTCCCCGCAGGAAGGCAGATGGCCAACACCTGGCAGGGTCCCTTCCCGGGGGCCAATACCGCCGAGGATGGCTTCGTGTTCGCTTCCCCTGTCGCCTCGTTCCCGGCCAACGGATACGGCTTGCACGACATGTCCGGCAACGTCTGGGAGTGGTGCGCAGACTGGTACCGCCCCGACACGTACGCCCGCGATGCCCGCAAACCGGACCAACCCCTGAAAAATCCCAGCGGACCGAACACGAGCCACGACCCGCAGGAACCGGGGCAGGCGAAACGGGTCCTCCGCGGCGGCTCGTTCCTCTGCACCGATCAGTACTGCTCCCGGTACATCGTCGGCACGCGGGGGAAGGGGGAAGTCTCGAGCGGAGCCAACCACATCGGATTCCGCTGCGTGCGGTCGCCGGAGTGATCAGGTCGATCGCGGCCCCAAAAGGCGGCGAAACTCGCCCCAGCCGAGGGTGTTGACGACGTCGGCGCTCGTCAGCCCGGCACGTCGTGCTTGGAGCACACCACACCGCATCACGCCGAACCCCCGGACGGAGTGGGCATCGGTGGAGATCACCATCCGCACCCCGGCCCGCCGCGCCGCGGCCGCATGGTGATCGTCGAGATCGAGCCGGCTCGGATGGGCGTTGATCTCCAAGAACGTCCCCGATTCCGCGGCGGCAGCGATCACCGCTTCCATGTCGACGTCGTACGCCGGCCGACGGTTGAGGAGCCGGCCGGTAGGGTGCCCGATCACCCGCACCGCCGGGTGACGAATCGCCTCGAGAATCCGCTCCGTGATCCTCTCTCGGGGCTGGGATTGCCCGTAGTGGAGGCTTGCCACGACCCAATCCGCCCGCGCGAGGACATCGTCGGGGAGGTCGAGCCCGCCGCGCTCGAGCATGTCGACTTCGATCCCCTTGAGGACCACGATCGACGCCGGCCCCTCGGCGGCGAGCGACTCGTTGAGCCGGTCGATGCGCTCCCACTGCCGCAGGAGCCTAGTCTCGTCCAAGCCGCGAGCCATCGACACCCGCTGCCCATGATCCGTGATCGCGATGTACTCCAGGCCCCGCTGGCGAGCGCCCTGCACCATGTCGGTGAGCGTGTCCTCGCCGTCGGTGTCGGTGGTGTGCATGTGGAGATCACCACGGATATCCCGCTCCTCGACGAGGAGCGGGAGCTTTCCCTCGGCGGCAAGGGCCAATTCGTCACGGCCCTCACGGAGTTCCGGCGGAATCCAGGCGAGTCCGAGGGCGCGGTAGATCTCGGGCTCGGTCGTAGCCGGCGGCGGAACCGCTCGGGAATCGGAATCGACCGGTTGGAATCCGTATTCGTTGAGCGACCAGCCGTGCTCCCGGGCCCTCGAGCGGACGCGGATGTTGTGTTCCTTGGAGCCGGTGAAGTATTGCCAGGCCGCTCCGAAGGCGGCTGGGGCGACGACCCGGAGATCGACCTGCATGCCACGCGGCCCGCGGAGGCTCGACTTCGTTCCCCCGGAGGCGATCACGTCGGTCGTGTGCTCCCAGCGGCGGAAGTGTTCCATGACCGCAACCGCGTCGGTTGCCACGGCGACGAGGTCAATGTCTCCGACGGTCTCACAACCCCGCCGCCAACTCCCCGCGGCCTCGATCCGTTCCACCGCCGGACATCCCCGCATCCAGGCAAGGACGTCGCCGACGACCTGATCGGCATCGTCCCACAGTTGTCGCTGTGCGGTGGTGCCACGGACGAAGGCGAGACTTTTGAGAATCGCGGCCTCGGTCTTCTCGCCGAAGCCCTTCACGCCGCGCACGCGTCCTGAGCGACACGCCTCTTCGAGGGCATCGAGGGAAGTGATTCCCAGCCCATCGACGAGTTGGCGGACCTTCTTCGGACCGAGGCCCGGAACCCGCAGGAGGTCGAAGACCTCCGCCGGAACCCGGGCCGACAGCTCGTCCAGAAGCGGCAGCCGCCCGCTGTCGAGGATCGTCTCGATCTTGGCGGCAAGATCACGCCCGACGCCCTCGAGATCGGTGAGGGATCTCGTCTCATCGGCCCTGATCGCATCGAGCGCCTCGATCTGATCGGCGATGGTCCGGGCGGCCGCACGGTACGCGCGGATCCTGAACGCATTCTCCCCTTCGTATTCGAGGAGATCGGCGAGACGATCGAAGAGGGCGGCAACGTCGGCGTTGGTCACGGACACTTCCGAGGATCAGTTCACTGCTGCGAACGCGAGGGGAGGGCTGCCGTCGGGTAAGCCGCCGCACGGGGCGCGACCGGCTGCCACGAGGTCGTGTGGGCCGTCGGAGCGAGCAGCCGGGGAAACGCCCCGGTGGTCGTTCCCGGTCCGGGGCCAGGCACCGTAGGCATGCCGGGCGCCACGGCACGCGGAGCCGGAGTGGCCGGCGCGGCAGGAATCGGGACCAACCGCTGGGTACCGGCCTGGGGGGCCTCACCGGTGATCGGTGTGGCGGCAGGGGCGTTCCCGGCGGCAGGGGCTTGGCCGGTGGCGGGGGCGTTCCCGGTGGCAGGGGCGTTCCCGGTCGCCGCCGGAGCCGCTGCCGCCGCGGGGGCAGAACCGGGCTGACTGGCGGCGGGGGACTTCGGCAATTCCGTGATCGGACGCAGCGACGGGGCGGGCGTCAGAGACGGCGGGCTGGTGGGCTGGAGCCCCGACCCCTGCTGCAGGGCAGGCGCAAACGACCCACTCTGTGGAACGATCTGCTGTTGAAAGGTGGGCTGTGCGACAGCTCCCCCCTGCTGGAGCGCCGGCGCCGTGATGCTCGTCTGCCCGGGCACGACCTGCTGCGAGATGTCGGCACCCGCAGCGCCCCAAGCCTGGGGCGCCGTTTGCACCGGCGCAGCGAACGGGCTGGTTGCCGGGCCGGCCGGCCCGGGAGTGACGTTTGTCCCTGGGACCCACGCCGACGGGGCGGCGGCGGCTGGTGCCATGACGGGCGCCCCGACGGCAGGCTGCCCATAGGCAGGCTGGGCGTACGACGGTTGTGCATAGGCCGGCTGGGCGTATCCCTGCTGGGGCTGCATCTGCACGTACTTCGTCGAATAGACCGCTCGGTACTGGGTGACCGGGACGTTGACGGGTTGCTGGACGTAGTTCGTCACCTGCTCCATGCAATCGCGCGGACAGCCGGTGCAGGGATCGATCTCGCACGAGGGCTTGTAGCTCGTCACCGGCACCGAGCGATATTCGGTCCGGTACGTCGTCTCGGGGACGTAGCTCACCTGCTGAACGGGAACGGTCACCGGGGGTGGGGGAGCGATGGGCACCGGGGCCATCACCGGCGCCATGGCCGGCGCCGCGACCGGAGCCACGATCGGCGCGACGGCGTAGGCTTGGGGGGCCTTGTAGAAGCAGGATTGGAAGCCGGCGCACAGATTCGTGAGACAACACTGCGCCATGCCGACGCGCGGTCCTGCCACCATGAGCACTCCCGCCAGATTCAGCGTCACGACCACTCGCCGCACGTTCATGACTCACTCCTCGGAATCGACCTGTCCGACCACATCCTGCCAACCGCCCGCCGTGGAAGGCAGCCATCACCGCCGCCATCTCCTCCACGATCCTGTCTAGCGTAGGTTGCCGACGTGGGGGGTTGGGGAAAGTATTTCGCCGTCGGAATCATGAATTCCTGTGGCGGCCACATCAGAACCGTTACGACGCGCACAGCCGGAACGTCCTGCCGCAACACGGCGGTTTCGACGTCGTGCCGAACACGGCTTTCGCTCGCCAGGACGGCGGCGAGGCCTCAACGTGGGGCCGCCGAGCGGGATTGCTCAAAGCGGTCGTAGAGTGCGTCGAAGGCTTTCCGAAGATCTCCCCCGCCCTCGACGATCGCGGCGTCGAGATCGGCAGGCGCGATCGTCGTTCCGAACCACTCCCCGTGGTCGGGGAGCTGGCGAACCAGCGCCTCGAGCAATTCCCGACTTCCACGGCAACTCACGAGCGTTGGCAAGGCCGTCGGGCCGTGGGACGTCACCAACAATCCGATGCCGAGTCCTTTGGCCATCCACGTCGCCATGGTCCGGCCGACGGTCCCGAGAAGCTCCCAGCTGTCGATGCAAGCCAACCCGCCCCGCGGGGTGCACCAGATCGACCGGAGAACGGAAAGCCCGTCGCGCCTCCTCCGCAGCCTGGCCCTCACCACCGGTCGCGATTGGAACGCAACGGATTGAGAAAGATGGAACAGGATGGTCGACTTTCCGGTTCCGTGCGGACCTTCGATCGCACCCGATCCACCGATGTCGGCCAGCCGCGTGACGAGCGATGGAAGATCGAGGATCACCCCACGGCTGTCGCGCGGCATGAGGCGGGCCGACGCGACGTATCTCGTGGCGAACGGATTGCGTCGAAGGTAGGAACGGTCGAGGGGCATGGCGTGGTGTCGGGGCGGAGGCTCACGGCAAGACCGACGGCGGAACACGACCGACGGTGAACACGTGCTCCGAGACATGGTCGCGCCCGGACTCGAAGAACACCCGCAGGCGAACGCACCAGCGGATCTTCACGATCACTCCTTCGTACGAGAGTGGGCTCGTCGGAAGACGGAACGCAAACGTGCCTTCCGGTACGACGCGGTCGATGGTCTCAGGCGTCGGGAATCGCTCGAAGGCATGAACTCCGAGATCCTCCTCCCCCTTTCCCTCCGTGTACCACAGGGCCGACCGCTCCAGCGCCCGAGGCCGCTCGCCATGGAGACCTTCGATGCCATACTCGACCGTGACCCACTCCCCTGGTTCGTAACCCCGGCCCGGATGCCCGAAACGGAGTTCGATCCGCGGAAACAGCTGGCCCGAAACGGCCGGAACATGGTCGTCCCCATGGTCAGCGTCCACGCCATTCATTCGAGTGACTCCACGGTTTCGGCGGACGCGGCCGGACCGACCGCCTTCACCGGCAACACGACCACGGGAAACACGCGAGTGAACTCGGGCCAGCGGTCGGGCAGGGCCCGGACCACGATCCGCCACTGCACGGCATTGTTCTCGCTGGAGAAGGAATGCATGGCGTCGTTCGGGATCGTCACCGCGACGCGGGCCTCGAAACTTCCCCCCGGCACCGGTTGCACACGCTGCCATCGCGACACGGGAACTCTCCGCACCACGAGTCGCTGGGTTCTTGTGTCGGTGCCCTGACGGAAGGTCGCTGTCTCCTCCAATTCGAGCCCGAGATCGATCGATCGGAAAAGATGCGCTCCCCCCTGCCCGAGGCGGACGTCGTACGACATGCCGGGGACGAGCGGGTGATCGGAGATCTCGACGTGCGTCGGCCCCACGGATGTGGAGAGCACAGCGGACCTGACGAACAGCACCACGCCACCGACGCCGACCGCGGCGAACGGTACGAGCAATCCGATCAAGAACCAATCCGTCGTACCGCCGACGAGGTCAGCCCCCACCCCGACGGCGAGCACCACCACCACGGCGTTCCAGAGCAGCGCGAACAGCCCGAAACCGACGAGTGTCCAATTCTCCGGGCTCTCGAGGGGAAGCCGGTACTTGAGGACGATGCCGGGCGAGTTCTCGAGGTTGTCGCACGAGGGAACTCCCGGATGCCCGGACACCGCTGGAGGCGTTCCGACAAGGCCGTCGAGGATCACCGCTCGCAAAGCTGCGGCCCGATGCTCCTGCGACTTACCCCACGTTCGCACGATCCGGACGAGCCCGGAACCTCCGAAGGCCAGCAGGGCCACCGGTATGAGGAGCGTCAGGAGCCACATCCACCACTCGTAGCCGCGTTGGAGCACGACCGAGTCTGGATCGGCTGGCGCGTACGTCACCGCGCCGGTCACGAGGAGCAGGCCGAAAACTATTCCGGCACCGAACAAGAGCGCGTAAAAGAGCCCCTCGGCGAACGACCCCCAGGCATGGGAGTCGGTTCGCCGGTGACCTCGCTTCTTCGTAAAGAACCGCGGAAATCTCATGGCCGGTCAGTCCGCACGTGCGCCGGCCGGCGGTTCGCTCCGCTCGGCCGGATGCCCCGGCCCGCAAGCCCGGGATTCAGTGGGGATCTTCGCTGGACGTCCCGGGCAGTCCGCTCGTCCCCTGGAGTGTCGCCTGGGGGGAGGAAGCCTGCGCGGAGCGGTAGAATCCGATCTTCTCGAGGGCCCGATAGACCTCTTCGAGCGTTTTTTCACCGAAATTGGAGATGCCGAGAAGATCGGCACGCTTGCACTTGAGGAGGTCGTGGACCGTGAAGATGCCCTTCTCCTCCAGACAATTCGTCGTCCTCACCGAGAGACCGATCTCGGCGGTGCTCATGTCGAGTTTCTCCGCCATCTCGTCCGATTGAGTCAAATTTTTATACGGAACGCGTGGCATGGGTTCCCTCCCGTGCGGCGGACCGGGTTCCCGGTCCATGGGCGTCGTGTCCCGGGAATGTCCCGGGAATCGGAACCGTCTGTGACGGGGTACCATCAGGCATCCCTGCTTCGCTCCGGTGGAGCGACTTTTCACGCATCGAGAGGCTCGCGACGCGAAGGCCCAGGTGTCCCCCAGCCTGCCGCCCTGCCAAACCCGATCCGTGATCCGATGGCACCGTCTTCCGACGGGGAAGAAATATACTCGGGACCTCGGGATTCCGACTACCTCCCGACAGGCATCCACGTCTCTCTTCCCAAACCGCGCATCCCCCCGAGATCCCCCGCTCCCGCGGAATCCACCACGAACGTATGCAACTCGACAGCCTCAATGAGTCGCAGCGTCTGGCGGCCACCCATATGGAAGGCCCGCTGCTGGTCCTCGCCGGGCCGGGAAGCGGTAAGACTCGCGTCGTCACCCACCGGATCGCCCACCTCATCGCTCAGGGCATCCCGGCCCGGAACATCGTCGCGCTTTCGTTCACCAACAAGGCCGCCGACGAGATGCGTCGTCGCGTGACGTCGCTGGTGGGTCCGCAGGCCGTGGAAATGGGAACGTTCCACCGGTTCGCTGCCCGCCTGCTCCGGACCCACGCGAGGATGGTCGGCCTGACGAGCGACTATTCGATCCTCGACACCGACGACTCCGGATCGGTGATGAAGCGGGCGGCGAAGCGTCTCGGATTGAACCTCACGCACACCCCGATCGACCGACTCGCGGGAATCATCAGCCGTGCCAAGAACGACCTCCGGACGCCGGAGACCTTCGAACCCCGTTGGGGCCGGCCGGCCGATGAGATCGCCGTGCGGCTGTGGCCGGTCTACCAACAGATGATGCTCGAGTGCAACGCCGTCGACTTCGACGACCTGCTCGTCCACGTGGCGCGGTTGATCATCGAAAACCCGGAACTGCGCAGCCAACTCGATGCCCGCCACCGCTGGATTCTCGTCGATGAATACCAGGACACCAACGCTGCGCAGTATGCGATCCTCCGCGGCCTGTCGATCGACTACCCGAATCTCTCGGTGACAGGCGACCCCGACCAGGCGATCTACGGATGGCGCGGGGCAAGCATCCGCAACATCCTGGAGTTCGAGCGTGACTATCCCTCCGCGAGCGTGGTGAAACTCGAGCACAACTACCGCAGCACGGCCAACATTCTCGCGACAGCCGACCGCCTCATCGCTCACAACACGCGGAGAAAGCCGAAGCGCCTCCTCACCGATGCCGCTGATGGCGCACCGGTCCGCATCGTGCTCGATGCTTCGGGGCACGAAGAGGCCGATCGGATCGCCGACGAGATCGCCACGTCGGTCACGATGACGGGGCGCTCCCCGCGAGACTTCGCGATCCTTTTCAGGACCAACGCGCTCTCCCGCTCCCTCGAGGTCGCGCTCCGTTCACGGGGGGTCCCTTACCAGCTCCTCCGCGGCGTCGAGTTCTTCAAACGCCGGGAAATCCGCGACGTCATCGCCTGGCTCCGATTGCTGCGGAATCCGCGGGACGACGAGGCGCTCCTCCGGGTCGTCAACGTCCCCGCGCGCGGCATCGGCCGGCAATCGCTCGACCTCCTCTCGGCGTGGGCGGCCGACCACTCCGTGCCCCTCCTCACCGCCTGTGGACGGGCGAAGTCGGTTCATGGTCTCTCCGCGCGGGCAGCGACATCGATCGGTCGGTTCGCCGCACTCCAGGCCACGCTCTCGAGGATCGCGGCCAGCGAACCCTCGGTGGCGGCGCTGCTCGAAGCGGTGCTCGAACAGACGGGCTACCGTGCCATGCTGGCAGACGACGAGGACGAAGAAGGGGACGACCGTCTGGCCAACGTCGAGGAATTGATCACGGCAGCACGACAGGCGGATGCCGCCTACGCCGCTGACCCCCAGGGGCGTGAGGAGGACGAATCACCGCTCGGCTCCTTCCTCGATACCACCGCACTGGTGGCGGACACCGATGTCTGGGACCCTGCCGCCGACAGGGTTTCTCTGATGACATTCCATGCTGCCAAGGGACTCGAGTTCCCGGTCGTCTATCTCGTGGCGATGGAGGACGGCATTCTTCCCCATCAGCGGAGCCTCGATCAACCGGATCAACTCGAGGAGGAACGGCGACTGGTGTTCGTGGGGATCACCCGCGGCATGGAGCAGGTCCAAGCGAGTTGCGCCCGCATGCGCGACTACCGGGGCACCCGACGGATCGGCTGCCCCAGCCTGTTTCTCGCTGAACTTTCGGGCGCCGGGACCGAGGTGACCGGCGCTGAGGCGCCGTCCGGAAACGCGTTCGGCGGACGACGCCCGACGGCGGATGACGAATCCCAACTCCCCCCCGACTCGTGGGATGACGATCAGGGCTGGGCGGCCCCCATGTCCGACAAACGCCCTGCCGCAACCAGAGATGATGGACTCGTGATCGATCTCGACGACGAAGCCTCGCCACCGCAGCGTTCCAGGCCCCCTTCCCGACCACCCCGCACCGCACCACCGCTCGAAACAGCCGCCGACCTCGCCCGCAGGACGACCGGTCGACAGCAGCCCACTCCCATGATCCGAGGGGGGCGCGTGCGTCATGCCGAATACGGCGAGGGCACGGTCGCCGGCGTCAGCGGAAGTGGCGCCAGGTCGGTCGCCACCGTGATCTTCGACGGCCCCGCCGGAACGCGTCGCTTCATCGTCTCCCACGGAGCCCTCGAACTGCTCGAAGGCTGAGCGTCCCGTTTGTCCCCTCAGACACCCCGTTCGCGCCACCAGTGGATCGTTTCCGCGAGCCCGCGATCGAAATCACGGATGGGATGCCACTCGAGGAGCGACCGTGCACGGGAGATGTCGAGCCCGCGACGCGGCTGACCGTCCGGCTTCGAAGGATCCCAGACGATCCGTCCGCGATAGCCGCAGCCATCCACCACCTTGGCGACCAGATCACGGATCGCGATCTCCTCACCGCCTCCGAGGTTGATCGGGATCGGATCCTCGATCCGCTCGGCTGCCCTGACAATCGCCTCCGCGGCATCGTCGACATGGAGGAACTCCCGGGTGGCCGACCCGGATCCCCAGCAGACCATCTCGGGCATGCCGGTCAGTCGTGCCTCCTCGCACTTCCGGATCAATGAGGGGATGACATGGCTCGTGGTCGGATCGAAATTGTCGCCGGGACCGTAAAGGTTCACCGGCACCACAACCGCCGAGCGGAGGCCGTATTGCCGCCGGTAGGCGTCCAGCATCACGAACAGCGCCTTCTTGGCGATGCCGTAGGGGGCGTTGGTGACCTCCGGGTAACCGTTCCAGAGATCATCTTCGTGGAAGGGAACGGCACAATCGCGGGGATAGGCACAGACCGTGCCGGTATGGACGAACTTCTCGATCCCGGCCCGTCGGGCGTGTTCGACGAGGTGGAGCCCCATCGCCATGTTGGCGTAGAAGAAACGCCCCGGAGCCGCCCGGTTCGCGCCGATGCCACCAACCTCGGCAGCCAGATGGATCACCACATCGGGCCTGGCGGTGTCATAGAGGCACGCCACCGCCGACTCGTCGGTGAGGTCGCACGATTCTCGCCGCGGCACGATCACCTGATCGCCGGGAACACCACGAGCGCGGAGAACCCTGCAGACGGCCGTTCCCAGGAATCCGGCCCCGCCGGTGAGGACGATCCGTTTCTCTGCGAGGTCCATGCGAAACGTTCGGCCCCCCCCGGGTTCACCGCCTCCTTCACGACTCCGGCCGGCAGGAACACCCCTCGCCACCGGAGATCATGACGCCCCGCTGGAACCCGTGCCCGGCGATCGAATGTTCCGATCGCCGGCAGTCGCCTGGGCGGGGGCTTCGTCCACGAAGATCACGCGATCGAACTCGGGGATCAGATCGGAGAGGAACTGCAGCCCGGTCCGGCTCCCCTCGCCTCTCGGCATGGCCGTCTCGTCGATGATCGCGTAAATCTTGAACACGGATGGATTGTTGGCCAATTCAATTCGGGCAATCTGAGGCGCGATCCACTTTCCGGTCACGGCGTAGGTCCAGAAGATCCGCAGGCTTTCGCCCGGTTTCTTGAACGACCCGGAGAACGCCTCGGCCGTGGCTCCGTCCTGGAGCGTGATCGTCTCGCGGTGTTCCTGCTCGGCAATCTCGAATCCGGCGCTGGGATAACAGCGATCCGGCGTGTGGCCGGAAGCGTCGCTCGGGGTGGCACAGACAACGAACACGCCCACCCTGGCGCCACTGTCGACGTTTTGATACTCACGCGAAATGTGCCCTACCGCCCCGGCGACCTTGAGCTGCGCAGGGTCTGCCTCGGTCTCGCCGACCATCCGCCAAGATCCGAATTCCTTCGGGAAAGACGACTCCAGTCGGGTGGCATTCCGCTGGAGTTCTTCGCTGACGTTTTTCCCGGTCCAGCGCCCCGTCAGCACCCCTTGGGCGGCCGTCACTCCGACCACGGCCACCACCCCGAGGATCACCGGTACCCACGTCGAGAGAATGTTCGGTTTCATCTGTTCTGGAATCCTGCTGGGTCAACCTCTTGGCCGCTGATCACGCCGGAAACCGCTTCGCATTTCCGGTCCCCGAATCACTCACCCCGCTCAGGACGCAACCAGCGACCCGGACACCGGCCGAGCGGAGCCGATCGACGGCCGCGAGCGTCGCCGGGACGCTACTGAGATCGCGCATGGTGGAGATGATCGCGATGTCGCTCTGCCGGCCCATGATGAGCGTGTCGGCGTACGCAAGCACCGGACCGGCATCGATGACGACGTGGTCGAAGGAATCCCGGAAGCCCTGGATGATCTTGGGGAAGTCCTGTCGGGAGAGCGCGGTGATGGCGTCGTAATCGACTGTTCCTGCCGTGACCGCGAACAACCCGTCGATCGCCGTCGGCTGAACCACCTCGTTGTTGGTGGTCTCACCGCGGAGGAGTTCCGCCATCCCGGGGGTGGCGGGGTCGAGTTGGAGCGCCGCGTGGACCGAAGGATTCCGCAGGCTCCCCTCGACCAGCAGCGTACGGTGATCGGATCTTGCGATGCTGGCGGCAAGATTGGCGGCCACCGACGACTTGCCCTCCCGATCCCCGGCACTGGTCACCAGGATGACCCGCGCCGATTCGCGGTTCCCCTGGAGGATGAGCGTCCGGATGCTGTCGACGCTTTCGGCGAGCCTGTACTCATTGGCCCTGCCACGCCTCGACTTGCCGACCCACGGGATCGTTCCGATCACCCGGACTCCGATCCGCGACGGAATCTCGTCGGCATCCCCGAGGCGGTTCCGCAGATACTCCAGAGCCACGACCACCCCACCGCCGAAAGACACCCCGGCGAGGCCCGCGATGACGGCGAGCATCAGTCGTTTGAGGGTGTCGTTGCCACCGGGCACCACGGCCTCCTCGAGGAGCGTCACGCGCGGGGGTGCCGTGAGATCGAGTCCCGTGGCTTCGAGTTGGAGTCCGATCTGGTCGGTGATGCGAGCGAGTTGCTCGATCTCAGACCGCCGGTTCTCGAGGTCGGCATTGGCATTCCCGAGATCGACGACCTGCTTCGAAATGTCTTCGTAGGTTGTCCGCGCCTTCGCGATCGCTTTGACGAGCGTCTGCCGACGGAGGGCGAGTTCCCGGGGACTGACGACGCCCCCGGGCGCTCCGCCCCCAGACCCGATCACGCCGAGGATCTGGGGCCGGAGTTTCACCTTCGTCGCCTCGATCTGACGGAGAATCTGCTGCCGTCGACCGACCATCCGGCGCACCGCGGGTTCGTTCATTCCGCGAGCGCTCCGCTCGGCCTGGCCGAGAATCGCGTTGGTCAGATCGGCGACCTGGGACTCCAGCGCGCGGATTTCCGGTTCCCGGGAGAGCGCTGCTTCCACCATCTCACCCGACGCCGCTATTTCATCGACACCCTCATCCGCCCCGGCCGCATCCCCCTGCGCACCCCCCTGAGCCTCCGCCGCCTCCCCCTTCCGGAGGTCATAGACGGCGATCTCGGCCTCGAGCCTCTCGAGATCGTTCTCCGCCTGCACCATGCGTCCTCTGGCCGTACCGAGTTGATCCATGAGGAGAGCACGCTGGGTTGCCACCTCCTGGCTGTCACGGGTGCCGAGGGTCCTCGCAAGATCGTTGAACGTCTCACGCCGACTGCGCAATTCGGTTTGGTTTTCCTTGAACTTCTTCTCGAGTTGATCGCGCCGACCGAGCCGATCCTGACGATCCTTGTTGACGATGTCATCGAGGTAGCAGGAGGTGATCGCATTGAGGATCTTGGCCGTCTCTTCAGCGACCGCTCCCCGAAACTTCAACTGCATCACCTCCGAGTCGCCATTCACGACCGGTTCGATCGTCCTCGCCAACCACGTTTGCGGATCATCCTGCTCGGTGATCATCCGCAGCGACGAGATGCCGGGCTTCCGCAGCGCCGCATTGAGGACGACAGGGCTCCGGAGCAACTGCAACTGGGTCTTGCGGTAGGCGTCGTACTCGGCGCTGCGCCCCTCGCTGAGGAGCGTTCCGCTGGCACGAATCCGCAACCACACGACTGCCTCATAGCCCCGCGGCAGAAAGAGCCAGACGGGAACGGCGACGGCGATCCCGGTCAACAACCCAAGAGCCAGAGCCGGGAGCCAGCGCCGCCGCAGGGCATGGAGAAGACGCTTGGTGTCGAGACCGCCCTCGCCGGCCGAATCGGCCGGAGCGACCGGAAAGGCCATTGCTGGTGGACCGGGCAGCGTGAGCGCCGTATCCCGTACGGCGAGCGCCCCGACCGACGGCAGCGGCGTCTTGGGCTCGGTCGCGACGGCAACGGAAGCAGTTTCGCTCATGGGCGACACCTGGGATCAGAAACGGGGTTCAGAACGAAAAACAGACCCTCAACCGGCCGAACGCCTCGTCAAGCCTTCTTCTGCGGAAACCCGATGACAGGCCCCGCGCTCCCCTTGGCTTTTCCGGCAGCAGCGCCGTTGCCCTTGGCGGCGATCGAACCAAGCCCGAGGACGGCAGGGGCTGCAGCCGCCTTGGCCTTGCGACCGGCCGTCTCTGATGTCGCCGCGACCGAACGGCCGAGGACGGCCGGTCCGTCGATCTCGGCCAGAAACACGTTGGAGAGGATGTACTGCTCGGCCCAGAGCATGGCCATGGCCATCGGCATCATCACCAGACCCGCCCAATCGTGGAACACACGCTCGGCGAACTCTGTATCAGCAACCTGATAGAGGACTCCCGTCACGGTGATACGGATCGAGTTGACCGCCAGTGCGATGGGGATGGCGCTGGCGAGAATGATCCCGTTCTCCCACCAACTGCGACGCCCGACCATCACGAGCCCGACCGACAAAGCGCAGAAAATCGTCAACATTCGCAGGCCACTGCAGGCGTCGACGACTCCGAGGTGCATCTCGCCGATCACGATCTGATTACCTTCGCGGTAAGCCTCGAGCCCGAGCGTCTGGAGAGCGAACGTGCTGACCATCGTGGCCGTCGTCTGGAGCGGTCCGAGGAGGTAACGCGTCGCTTCGTCAGGGAGCGGATACATGAAGATGAGGAACATGAGCGGAGCCCACGCCCAACGGAACATGCTCCATCCACCGAGAAGAATGAAGACACCGCAGATCGCAGGGACGAACGTGTACATGTCGATCGTCACGATCCGGTAGCTGGCCGCGAAAAGACGCAACCCCAGCCCTGCAGCGAGCAGAAACAGACCGGCCAACCGGGCCGAAAGCGCCACCGGTGCCGCGATCGGCTGTCGCCACCAAAAGAGCAGGGCCGCCGAAAACAGCGGCACGATCCACCCGTGCGCGTACTGCGGGTTGGCCCAGGCGATGTAGGCGTTGGTGAGGCCGGGAAGGTAGCTGTAGACGAGCAGCGCGGTAAAAAGCCCGACCGTGATCATCGTCGTGCGCTGGAACGGATCGCGCATGTCGACGAGGAAATCGGACCACTTTCGTTTTAACTGGGGAAGAAACTCCTCCTCGTCATCGACAACCGCGGCCCGCGGTGGCGCCGAAAACTGAGGCATGGCTGCTCCGATGGCAGCCGGTGCGCCCACGCCGACTGGCGATAGATCGGTCGCCGGGGAAGCTTCACCCCCGGCAACTGCAGCCTCTTCCTCGCCCCCCACGGAAGGAGCCGCAGGTTCCCCGAGCGAGACGCTTCCCCCGACCGCCTGCGGCTGGGCCACGGGCAGCCTGGACTTGCCTGGATTGGAAGCCGGGACAAGAGGAGGTTTGGGACCGAGGCCGACAATGAGTGGTTTCATGCAACACCCGCTGGAGTCAGAGCAACTGACGCTCGAATCCCAGTATACACGATCGACACGGCCGATCTCGCGTCCCCGGTTCATTGGCCATGAGGCGTCTCATCCCGGTTTGGACGCTTTCCGGGGATCAACCCACGAGCCCCCACCACAGCCACCGCCAGGCCAGGAGAAAGACCGCCGTCGCCATCAGCAGATCCCCCCCGGGATACTCGTTCTGCTGGAATTGCAGGGTGATCGGCTCGACCAGACGGGAGAGGAACGGCCCCCGATCGGGATCCGCCGGAGGACGGAGGGCCGGACTAGCCCCGACCTCAGGCAGCGGCGACCCTTCGGGATCGATCGATGACCACGGTTCCGCCGTCGCTGACGCCAAATCCGAACGGGCCGATTCCGAAGATGCTTCCGTCCCAAAAATCGCCCCGTCACACTCCCCGCCGGGGGGGATTGGTGGAACGAGCGACGCCAGGAGGGCCCGCAGCCACCCGATCGCCGGTCGCAACAGCGCGATCGTCGCCGCGGCCTGCCAGCCCAGCGCGACTCCGATGAGCATCGTCCCCTGACGCCCCGCCGCCGTGGATGTCGCGCCCACCAACGCCCCGCAAGTCAGCCCACAGGCGGCAATCAACAGTCCGCGGCCCGGCCCTCTGGCCATCCACGCCGGCCCCTCGAATCCGACACCGACCGGGAGCAAGGCACTCCAGCCGACGACAACCGCCAAGGTGATACCGAGGACGGTGCGGCGGTAGCGAGCCGGAACGACGCGTCCGTCGGCCTCGACTGCTGCTCCCAGAAGGAGATTGAAGAGGAGCCATCCGTGCAGGACCGCCACGGCGATGAGGAGCGGGTCGGGGCGGAGGAGGAGGTTGTCGGCGCCGGGGCGACAGACACCGAACGCCGGCCCCGGAAGCGTCCGCCCCCCGGAAAGCAGTTCGGCGGCGGCAACCCCGCCGATGACAACCGCACCGATCGCCTCCACGAGCGGATATCTGGCGGAGATCATCGCGCCGCAGTCGCGACAACGCCCGCGAAGCAAAAGCCACCCGAGTACCGGAACGTTGTCATGCCAGCGGATGGCCGACCCACACGACGGGCAATGGGATCCCCCGTGCACGACCGACTCGCCTCGCGGCAGACGGTGGACGACGACATTGAGGAAGCTGCCGAGATTGCCCCCGATCACGAGGAGCAATCCGGTCACCACCAGATCCGTCAGCGGAATAATCCACTCGTACATCACGATCCCCGCCCTGTTGGCGTACCCATCGATCGGCCATCGGTCGCGAGCCATCGCGATCCGCCGCTCGATGACGCGGTGGGCATTCCGAAAAAGCCCGTATTCTTCGTGCCGGCCCCGCGTGGAGAATCAGCGCGGATGGCTCTTTCCACGGCCAGATACGGCCAGATATAGAGTACTCGTTCGGTGGACGGAACGACTTCGAGCCTCCTGACGGCGCCGTCACGCAGGCTTCACGCAGGCTTCACGCAGGCTTCACGC
>CAJBCV010000258.1 GCA_903951635.1 uncultured Planctomycetaceae bacterium | reverse complement strand
GTCGCCAGCTGGGTCCGCTTCCCCCGCTCCGTCGGCGTGTGCCGGCGGAGAACTGGAGACGTTCCTCGTCGACTTCGTCGTCGATCAGACGGGATATCCGCGCGAGATCGTGGAGCTCGACGCGGATCTCGAAGGGGATCTGGGCATCGACAGCATCCGCAAGGCACAGCTGTTCGGTGAGATCGGGCAGCGCTACGGGCTCTCGGCGGACTCGAGCGTCTCCCTCGACGACTTCCGCACCCTCCGCCATCTCCTCGACTACATGCTGCCGCGCGTCGGCGGCAGTGCAACGCCTGCCGTCGCTCCGAGCGTGGCCGCCGCTACCGCGGTGCCCGTCCTCGACCCGCTCCGTGCTGCCGCCATCCGGCAGTGGTCTCGCGAGTTCGCGGCGGCGGCCCCCGTCGCCGGTGCTGCCGGGAAGCTCTCGGCCGACACGCTTGCCTCGCTCGAGGCGACGGCAACGGCTGCCGGGGTCGATCCGGACCTCCTCGCCGCGGCGATGGCGTCCCCCGCGACCGCCCTCGGGGGACTTGACGTCATCCTCTGGGGCTCCGGTAACAGCGCCCGGGGGATCGCGGTCGGTTTCGGGCGTCATGCGGCGCCGTCGTGCGTGCCGTTCTCCGCCGAAGGCGTGTCTGGATATCTCGTCGGCATCGAGGGTCTGCCCGGCGGGATTGCCGGCTGGAACGATGCCGGGCTCGTGGTCGTCGCCGGCCACGGCTCCGCCTCCGCCGGGGGCCTGCCGCTCACGGCGGCTGTCGAACGCCTGTCGAGGTGTCGGACGCTCTCTGACGCCGGGCGGCTGGCAGCCTCGCTTGCCCCCCTCGCCGGGAGCGTGCTGGTGACCATCGATGGCACGATCGGTGTCATCGACGGCCACGGCCGGATGCACGACGGCGGCTCCTCCCGCGTGGAGTGTGCGCCCCTCGCGCCCCTGGTGAAGGTGGCGGGGGATGCCGCGGGGCATGTCGATCTGGAACGCCTGCTTGGGCCGACGACCGGCGCCGGGGTTCGCGACGGACTCTCGGCGACCGCCACCTGGCTGGCCGCCGGCGCCGTCGGGGGCGCGGCGGTGACTTTTGCCGGCGGTCCGCGGGGGAGTTGGCTGCCGACGCCTGCCGCGGCGCTGCTCGCCACGGCGTGGCAGTCCGCGGCGACCTTGCAGGCTGCTTTGGCGCCGACTCCCGGATCGGCTGAGGTGACGGGGCGCTTCGGGCTGGCCGTTGCCGATCTCGCTCCCGCCGTGGCCACCCGGAGCCTTGCCGGGGAGCGGATCGTGATCCTCGTCGGTACCGATCCCGCCGGTCGGGCGCTCGGCGCGGAACTCACCGCGAGGCTCACCGCGCGGCGGTGCGAGGCGATCGAACTGCCG
This sequence comes from uncultured Planctomycetaceae bacterium, assembly GCA_903951635.1. Lineage (GTDB taxonomy): Bacteria > Planctomycetota > Planctomycetia > Pirellulales > UBA1268 > QWOP01. Next base: position 21,690 of record CAJBCV010000258.1, on the reverse strand, counting down.
CTGACGACGTCGGCGGAGGTCGTCGCGGGGCTCGCTGCAGCCGAGGCTCGTGGGCACGTTGGTCACCTTCTCATCGCCGCGCCCTGGTCGGCCGGGGAGGATTGGGTGGCCGGTCGCGACTCGGCCGTGAACGCTGGATACTTTGCCTGCCAGCACTTCCTCGCCACCCGCAGCCGGGCCGGAGATGCCGCGCGCTCGACGCTCACGGCCGTCACCGGTCTCGGCGGCGACTTCGGCGTCGGCGGAGCGATCGGCAGCGCCGTCGGCGGGGCCTACGCCGGGCTCTGCAAAAACCTCGCCCGCGAGTATCCCGAAGTCCAGGTCCGCGTCGCCGACTTTGCCACGACCGCCCCCGCTGCCGACGTGGCGGCACGCACGATCGCAGAGATCGAGAGTGCCGGGCCGGTCGAAGTGGGCTGGCAGGGGGGGAGTCGAAAGACGGTGGTCGCTGTGGCCGGCGGGCCCCGGGTGGCGGCTCCGCTTGCCGGACTCGCCCGCGGCAGCGTATGGCTCGTCACGGGAGGCGCCCGCGGTGTCACGGCGGCCTGTGCCCGGGCCCTCGGTGCCAAGCACGGCCTCGAGCTCGTCCTCGTTGGATCGACCCGGCCGCAGTCGGTCGACCAGGCGTGGCTCGCGCTCGACGAGGCTGGTCTCAAGGCGCTCAAAAGCAGCGTGATGCTCGATGCGAAGGCCCGTGGCGGGGATCCCCGCCGGGCGTGGCGCGAGGTCGAGAAGTCGATCGAGATCGCCTCGGGGTTGGCGAAGTTCCGGGCCGCCGGGGTGACCGCCCGGTATGAGGCCTGCGACCTCGCCGACGGGGCTGCGGTCCGGCATCTCGTGGGGCGGATCGAGCGCGAGGTCGGCCCGATCCGCGGGATCGTTCATGGGGCCGGCTGGGAGTCGGCCTGCAAGTTCGAGAAGAAGACGGCTGATGGGCTCGAAGCCACGCTCGGTCCGAAGTGCGTCGGCCTGGAGCATGTCGTCGCCGCCGTCGATCCGCGCCATCTCGAGAGCGTCATCGCCTTCGGATCGACCAGCGGTCGGCTCGGCGGACTCGGCCAGGCCGATTACTCGTTGGCCAACGACATGCTCGCGAAGATCGTCGGTCGCCTCCGCAGCGGTCGCCGATCGCTCCGCGCTACCGTCTTCCACTGGCATGCCTGGGACGAGGTGGGGATGGCGAGCCGACCGGAGAGCCGGTTCGTCCTCGAGCAGTTCGGGATGAAGTTCATGCCCTTGGCCGAGGGAGTGGGGCGGTTCATGACCGAGATCGAGGCCGGGCTGCCCGAAGCGGAGGTGCTCGTCACCGAACCGGTGTTCTGTCTCGACACGCTCGCCGCGACGGTCAGTCACGCGCCCGCCGCAGCGGCCCCAGGGCCGGTCGGCGACCGCGGCAGTCTCGTGGCGTCGGTGGAACGCACCGGAGAAACGGCGAATGTCCGCTTCATCCTCGACCCGACCGCCGATCGCTTCCTCACCGAGCACCGTCAGTACAAGCGGCCGCTCCTGCCGGCGGTGATGGGGGCCGAGCTCCTCGCTCAGGCCACGATCGCGGCCGGGGGCTGCCGGGACGTCGGAGAGATCCGCGACTTCGTCGTCGAGCGTCCGCTCGGATTCCCGAGCGACCAGCCCCGCGAGGTGCGGGTGGAGATCGAGGCCGGGGCGGGTGGCACGGTGACCGCCCGGGGGTGGGCGACGGTGCGCGGCGCCGACGGTCGCGACGGTGAGTTGCCCCGCGTCCACGTCGCTGCCACGGTCAGCACCGCGGCGCCTGAGCCGATCACGGCCCGACTCGACGACATGCTCTTCCCCTGGAATCCGATGGCTTACCAGGATGACGGGCCGATGTGGCACGGGCCGTCGTTCCGCACGCTGTCGGGGCTGTTTCTCGATCGCAGTGGCGGTTGGGGACGGCTCACCGCCCCCGATGCCGACGTCGTGGCCGAGCCCCGTGGCGCGGCTGGATGGACGGTGCCGGTGGCGATGCTCGACGGGGCGATCGTTGGCTGTGCGGTCTATTCGTACGTTCTTTGCGGCAAGCGGGTCGAGGTGCCGGTGCGGTTCGAGCGACTCCGCGTGGTCAGCCGCGCGGCCACCGGCGAGAAGTGCATCGTTCGCCTCTTCTTCCGCTCGCAGGATCCTCAGAAGACGGTCTACGACTTCGTGATCTTCGGGGCCGATGGCCGCCCGCTCGTGGCGGTCGACGGTCTCCATCTGGCCGTCCTCTCCACGGAGCGGAGAGGCCCCGCATGACGGCAGCCGCGGTGGTCGCCACCGGACGTGTCGGACTGAAGATCGTCGTTGGCGGCTGGGCCGTCGATGTCGCGACGGTCGTACCAGCGCCGGGGGAGTCGCTGTCGGCCGCGGCCCGGCGCCTGGCCGAACGCATCGTCGCAGGACGCCACGGTCTCCCGGCGGGGGCGGTGCGCGTCGCGTCGCTCCTCCCTTCCGGTCGGCCGATCGTGTCCGATGATTCCGGTGTCATGGCGTTGTCGGTGTCAATGGCCCACGAACGCGGGCTCGTTGGGGCTGCGGTGTGCGAGGGGGCGGGGGTCGGAATCGACATCGTCGACACGACCGTCGCCCGCACCGGCCTCGATCACTGGCTCGTCGATGCCGAACTTGCGGCGGCGTCGCCAGGAATGGTGTGGGCTGCGAAGGAGGCGGCCTACAAGGCCGCCGGGCTCGACGCCACCTTTCGTCCGCTGCGGGTGACGATCGCTCCGTCGGGCGACGGCTCGTTCTCCTGGACGCTTCGCGACGATTGGCGCAGCGCCGCGGGAGTGGGCCGGTTTTTGGAAGCCGGCCGCTACCTCCTGGCGGTCGCCTGCACCGACACGGCACGTCGATCGTCGCCCGGACGGTCGGAGGGAGTGGAGGCCGTCCCATGTTCGTGAGCGACACCCACCTCCCGCAACTTCTTCCGCCGGCGGCCTACACCGATGCGGCGTGGTACCAGCGTGAACTCGAGACGGTGCTCCGCCCGGCATGGTGGGCGGTGGCCCTCGAGCAGGAGGTGCCGGTCGAGGGGAGCTTCATGACGTTCGATCATGTCGAGGGGCCGGTTCTTCTCCGCCGTTCGGGCGGGCGGATCCACGCCTATCGCAACGTCTGTCCCCACCGGCTGGCGAAGCTCACGGCCAAATCCTGCGGCACCTGCCCCGTGCTCCGCTGCGAGTATCACGGGTGGGAGTTCGACGACGGTGGGGCGACGCGGCGGATTCCCGATGCGCCGAGCTTTCGTCCGCTCGAGAAGGGGCGGCTCGGTCTCGACGTCCTCCGCGTCGAGCAGGTCGGACCGGTGGTGTTTCTCTCGTTCGACCCGGCGGCCCCGCCGGTGCGGGAGTGGCTCGGTGACGACGCCGAGCCGTTCGAGGAGCATTTTCGGGGCGCGGGATGGTGCTTCTGGAAAACGGAAATCGATCTCCCCGTCAACTGGAAGCTCGTCATCGAGAACAATCTCGAGAGCTATCACGTCGGAGCCGTTCACGCGGCGACGCTCGGCAATTTCCCGCCGGAAGAAGCCTGCGGCCACCACCTCGGTGAGCATGGTTCGAGGTTCGAGGCTCCGGGGGATGGATCGTTCCTCAAGCCGATCAAGCGCCATCTCGCCTCGCGCCTCGGCCGATCGATGCCCGAGGGCTATTCGCATTCGGTCATCCATCCGACGCTGATGTGGATCGCCGTCGATATCCATGCCGGCTTCCAATCGATCGTGCCGACCGGCCCGACTTCCTGCCGGATCGTCCACCGTAGCGCGGGCTGGCAGTCGGGGGGGGGCAAGCCGCTGGTCGATTGGGGCGTCCGCCAGGTTCTCCGCACCGATCTCCGCATCTGGAAGCGGATCATTGGCGAGGATCTCGTCATGCTGCCGCAGGTGCAGGCCGGCATGGAATCCCCCCGACACCCCGGCCCGGGTCTCGTGTCGCGCCGCGAGGAGCGGATCACGCACTTCCAAGCTTGGCTCCTCGAACGCCTCGGGGCGACCGACGCCGCCGCGGGCAGCGTCGTGGATGTGGTCCCGGTCCGCCGGTCCGTCGTCCCGAAGGGAGGCGTCGCATGATCCGCGACACGCTCGGCCCGGTGACGCCGCCGACGACGAAGGGGCTCCGCAGTATGGTGCTCCCCGATGGCCGGGCCGTCGAAACCCTCTGCCCGGAGAACACCCGGATCGCCTACGACGAGATCTTTGGCGAGCGGATCTACGAGCTGTTCGGGATCGAACTGGCCGACGGGGCGACGGTGTTCGATGTCGGCGCGAACGTCGGCCTGGCGGTGCTCTGGGTGGGCGATCGCATCGGCCGCGGCACGGTCCATGCCTTCGAGCCGATTCCGGCGACGTTCGCGGCGCTCGAGCGCAACGTCGGCCGCCATCCTCATCTCGATGTCCGTCTCCACCATGCGGGCGCCGCGGATCGCGACGGCACGGCCACGTTCACGTTCTATCCGCGGACGAGCACGAGTTCGTCGATGTACCCCGACGATTCCCCGGAGGCCCACGCGGAATCGACGCGCTTCATTCTCGCCGACATGCAGCGTCGCCTGGGGAGCGGATTCGCGCTCCTCCCGGGGTGGGTGACGCGGTCGTGCGCCGAGGCTGTCCGCCGCTTCTACCAGCGCTCGCAGGCGGTCACCTGCCGGCTCGTGCGGCTCTCCGACGTCATTCACGACGAGGGAATCGAGCACATCGACCTCCTCAAGCTCGACGTCGAGGGGGCCGAGTTTGACGCCCTTAAAGGAATCGACGACGCCGACTGGCCCCGCATCGGCCAGGTGATCGTCGAGGTGCACGAGGGACGGGAGGCCTGCGTTCGCATGGAGCGACTCCTGTCCGATCGAGGCTTCGCCACCACGGCCTGGCAACAGGCCCCCAACGTCTTCGCCCGGCACTGGCTCGTCTATGCGCGTCGCCCGGCCGACCGCTCAATCGCATCCGTCGTTTCATCCTGAGGAGTGGCAGTCATGATCGATCTCAAGGGGAAGGTGGCGCTCGTCACCGGGAGCAGTCGGGGCATCGGGCGGGCGTGTGCCCTCCGCCTTGCCGAGGCAGGGGCGGACATCGTCGTCAACTACGTCACGAGCGGTCGCGAGGCCGACGCCGTGGCGGCCGAGATCGCCGCGATGGGCCGGCGCGTGGCCTGCATCCGCGCCGACGTCGGCGAGGAGGAGGATGTCGAGGACATGATCGGCTTCGTCCGCGAGCAGTTCGGTGCCCTCGACATCGTCGTCCACAATGCCGCGACCGGTGGATTCCGTCCCCTCGCCGCCACCTCGCAGCGTCATTTCGACGCCGCGATGCACACCAACGTCCTCTCGCTCGTTCATCTTCTGAAGGCCGCGGCGCCCCTCCTCGAAGCGGGGAGCGGCCGTGGGAAGGTGGTCGTGCTGTCGAGCCACGGCACGCACATGGCGCTGCCGATGTACGGCCTCATCGGGGGATCGAAGGCGGCGCTGACGGCGCTGGCCCGTCACTGGGCCCTCGAACTCGGCGACCGCGGCGTGAACGTCAACGTCGTCGAGGCGGGCCTCGTCGACACCGATTCGACCAGGCGTCTTCCCGGTGCCGACATGATGTTTGCCGGCCGGACGAGCAAGACGATGGTGGGGGAGCGGCAACTGGAGGCCACGGACGTGGCCGACGCCGTCCTCTTCCTCTCGAGCCCGCTTGCGGATCTCGTCCAGGGGCAGACCCTCGTCGTCGACGGCGGGGCTGCGATCCACGTCTGAATCCATCCTTCCGAGGGCGAGGTCATCGAAGACCTTTCCCCACTCCGCCGGGACCTTCGCCATGGCCGTGAACCACAAGTATCTCCTTCTCACCGGGGCCACAGGGCTCCTCGGCCGCTCGCTCATCCGTGACCTTTCGGCGAACGGTCGGCGGCTGGCAGTGCTCGTCCGGGGCTCGAAGACGGCCTCGGCCGAGGCGCGCGGGGACGAGATCCTCGACGACTGGCGCGACGTGGCCGGAGTGACCGTCGAGGCGCCGGTCGTGCTCGCTGGGGACATCACCTCCCCGGGGCTCGGTCTCGACGCGGCGGCCACGGCCTGGGTGGGGCGAAACGTCGACGAGGTGGTGCACTCCGCGGCGAGCCTGTCATTCCAGATGCGCGAGAGCGACGGCGAACCCTGGAACAGCAACGTCAATGGCACCGCCAACGTCCTGGCCCTGTGCCGCGATGTCGGTATCCGTCGCTACCACCACGTCTCGAGCGCCTATGTCTGCGGCACGCGGCGGGGGAGGATCCTCGAAAGCGAACTCGACGTCGGGCAGACTCCCGGCAACGACTACGAGCGGAGCAAGATCGAATCGGAGAAGGCGGCGGTTTCGGCGCCGTTCCTCGACGTCTGCACGGTCCACAGGCCGAGCATCATCGTCGGCGATCTCGTGGCGGGGTTCACGAACACCTTTCACGGCTTTTACAAGCCGCTGCGGATCGTCCAGCCTTTCGTGGAGGCGTTTCTCCAGGCATCGCTCGAGCCCGGGTCGCTCCTGGATGTCCTGGGAATGACCGGCGACGAGGTGAAGAATCTCGTACCGGTCGACTGGGTGTCGGCGGTGATGACGCGGATCATCGGTGATCCATCACTCCACGGCCGCACCTATCACATGACGTCGACGCGACCGACGCCGGTGAGCCGGCTGTGTCGGGTGTTCGAGGAACTCGTCGTGGAGATGGCAGCCGAGCTTGCCGCGGCCCGCGCCGCCGCCGGCCCGGCGAAGGGGGCAGCCGGGTTCGATCCCGCCACGCTCGCCCGGCTTTTCGAGGATCAGATGCACGTCTACCGGGCGTACTGGAGCGACGATCCCCGGTTCGACAGCACGTGGTGCACCGCGGCGGTTCCCGATCTGCCGTCGCCCGAACTCGATGACGAGACGATCCGCCGGCTCTGCCGGTTCGCGATTGCGAACCGTTTCCGTTGGCCGCCGCCGGGGCGGGGCGTGCGCACGGTCACGGCGCGGGGACTGCTCGAGCGGCGCCTCGGTGCCGCATCGTGGGAGGCACCGGCTGGCGGAGACCTCGTCGGCCTGTCGGCGGCTGGTGGCGGGGGAGGGCAGTGGACGGTGCGCTGTGAGGCGGGCCGGCCGGTGTCGCTTCACGTCGGCCTGCCGATGATCGCCGCCCCGGTGATCCATCTGGCTGCTGGCACGCTCGAGAACCTCCTTAGCGACGCCGGGAATGCCGCGGCGACGATCGCCCGGGGGGCGGTGTCGATCGAGGCTTCCGACCCGGCCGCACGACGCGGTGCTTCGGCGCTGCTGACGACGCTGCTGGCGGAGGACTCGCCTCGCGCGGGCGTCGCTCCGCGGTCCACCGCCGGGCGGAGAGAGGCCGGCGTCGGTGTCGGCGCCTGATCTGATGGAGCGGGCGATTGTCGCGGGGCACCGAGGTGGTCGGGCTGGATCGCCACGGACGGGAAGCGGTCGGAGCAGACGGCTTCCGCGGTCGGTCAGGAAGAGGCGCGCTTGAGGTAGTCGTGGAAACACCAGATCCGTTCTTCCCGCGTGCCGATGCACCCGCGGAACGGTGTGGCGGTGATCCCCTTTTGTTGGGCGGCGAACACGCTCGCGTCTTCGTGTTGAATCGCGGTGTTGGCCTTCACGCCGTGTCGCGCCGTCAGCCGGGCGATCATCCGGGCAAACGGATTTCGCTTCGTGCCGTCGAGGCTGAACATCCAGGCCATGGTCCGCGATGTGGTCGGGCCGGTGGGCCAATAGACCTGGCAGTAGGTGAACAGGTCGGAGAAGGTGAAGACGAGATTCGGGAAGACGTGATGGTGGACGTACTGGTCGGTGGTCGTGCCACCGCCGAGCCAGCCGACGACCTGCCGCTGCTTCTTGACCGGCTCGCTCTCCTTCCCGAGGTCGAAGACGAGCGTCGTCGAACGGTCCTCGAGCCAATGGCTCTGGGCCTCCTCGGGGATGAGGCCGAAGCCGCCGAGCGTCGTCGGATGGACGAGGGGGAGGTGGTAGGTCTCCACGGTGTTCTCAACCGGGATCTTCCAGTTGCAGTCGAAGGCCTTGTCGTAGCGCCAGTTGCAGCGGTACGGGTGGGCGAAGGCGGCGGCGATCCGCTCGTACCAGTCGCCGAGCCCGCTCCGCAGGTCGGGCCCCTCGGCAGCGAGGCGGACGAAGACGAGCTCGCCGCACGTTTCGACCGGGAAGACGCGCAGCGCCGCATTCTCCCGATCGAAAGGTTTGAAGCAGCCGCCGTCGGGAACCTTGTCGATCTTCCCGCTCGCTTGATACTCCCAGCCGTGGTACTGGCAGACGAGCTTCGGGGAGTGGCCCCGGGCCGCTTCGGTGAGCAGGCAATGGCGGTGGGAGCAGACGTTGAGGTAGGCGCGAAGGGAGCCGTTGTGGCGACGGAGGAGGAGGGGTCTGCCGAGAAGCTCCAGCGTGATGAAGTCGCCGTCGCGGGGCAGGTCGCCGACCAAGGCCACGGGGTGCCAGGCGGGAAGGAAAAGCTTGTCGACCTCGGTGCGCAGGACCTCGGCAGAGACGTAGTCCCCGGGCTCGAGCACGTATTCCAACCGTTCCTTGTGGACAAACATGGTGCTCCGACACTACTTCCGCCATGGGCAGCGTCAAATCGCCGCAGGGGCGTTTCCCTCCGGGATTCGAGGCCGGACGATGGGGTGGAGGGGGGCCAGCGATCGACGCCTGAGGGTTGTGCCGGATGGAGGGCCGAACTTGAGCGCCCTCCGATCGTGATCTACATTGGGAGTGCCGGTTCGGAGGGTAAGCGAATTGGCCAGCGGTCTGACTCGAAATCAGATGTCCCGAAAGGGATTGTGGGTTCGAATCCCATGCCCTCCGCTTTGTCGAGCCTGTTCGTCGGTTTCAATGGTTTTTCCCGGGGCCGCCTTCTGTGGCGGCCCCGTCCGGTGTCGTGGTCGACCGGACGCCGACGCCTCCCGGATCCTCTTTCCGGGCTCGTCCTTCGCTCCGGAGTCGGCCCTCGCTCCGGAGCCGTCTCTGTTTCGCGCTCCCTGCCCGCTGTTGCTCGTTGTTCTCGGCCTGGCCCTTCCTCCGTCTGGTGATCTTCATGGCTGCCCGCCGCATCAACTTCCGCATGTCGATCCTTGTTCTGCTGTTGATCGCGGGGACGGTGGGGGGAATCTACGTCCTTCACAAGTTCCAGGTGAGGCGTAACGCCGCCGCGCTTCTGGCGACGGTGGACGAGAAGGTCGCCGAGGAAAACCCGACGGAGGCGATCGACCCGCTCCTCAAATACCTGACGCTCCGGCCGGCCGACAACGCCCGTCACCTCCAACTTGCGGAGATCCTCGCCGAGCGTGCCTTCTCCGGTGAACGCTCGCGCGAGCGGTGGGCACTGACGAAAGAAGTGCTGCGCACGGCCGTCACCAGAAATCCCGAGGAGAACGATCTCCGCGAGAAACTCGTCGTCCTGCTCCTCGAGGCGAACGAATCCGAGGCGGCGATCTATCACGCGTCGGAGCTCCGCAAGAGGACCGATGCCGAGAGCGACCCGGAGCGATTCGGCCGCATCGCCATGCTCTACATCCAGGCGGCCTTGAAGGCCGGGAAGTCGGATGAGGTGGAGAAGACGCTCGTCGAACTCACCCAGCCGCTCCCCGGCAAGCCGCTCCCCTCCGACCGCATCGATGCCTTCGTGTTTCTCGCGGCGATCATGTCCGAGGGGCGGGGCCGGCTGCAGGCCGCCGAGGAGGTTCTCCGGAAGATGGTCGATGCCTTCCCCGATTCCCCGCGGGCCTGGAAGGTGCTCGCGGGATGGAGTCGGCGGAACGGGAAGCCCGAGCAGGCCGCGGAGGCGATCGCGAAGGCCAGAGCGCTCGATCCGGTCGATGAGGAGGGGATTCTCATCGATGCCACGGTGGCTCTTGCCATGGGCAAGCCCGATCGGGCCGAGGCAGTCCTCGCCTCGATCCCTGCCGACGCCCCCCTCTCCGAACCGCTGGTCATGGCCCGCGCCGAGCTGGCCCGTGTCCGGGGCGACGCGCCCGGCATGATCGAGGTGCTGACTGCGGGCCGCGAGGCCATTCCGTCGAGCAAGCCGCTGATCTCCGAGCTGATCGTCGTGCTCTCCGATGCCGGGCGGACCGAGGATGTCGTTGCCCTCCTCGAGGCGGCCCGCAAGATGCTGCCCGAGGGCGCTCCGGCGATCGTCTATGGAGAGGCGTCCGTGGCGATGGCCGAAGGAAGGTGGTCACAGTCACTCAAGGGCTGGGAGCGGCTCAAGGAAGTCATGGCGGGAGATCCCTCCTTCAATCGCCGTGCGGACATCGCGATGGCGAGTTGCCACGATGCCCTCGGCGATACCGAGAAGGCTGCCGAGGCACGCCGTCGCTTGGCGGCCGCCGCGCCCGATTCAGAGTTGGCGATGTTTCTCGAGGCGACGGGGCTCGAGCAGGCCGGCAAGCCGGAGGAGGCGATGGCGATCATCGAACGGATGGCGGCGGGAATCCCCCCGGAAACACTCGCCTCCCGCCCGGAGATCTGGCGGGCGCTGTTGAGGATGCGGATCGCCGAGCAGTCGAGGCGACCGGAGGCCGAACGCGATTGGACGGCCGTCGACGGACTCGTCTCGGCCCTCACCGCGGAAGGGGGATTGAACGCCCAGGCGGCGGCCCGGGTTCGCGTCGACGTCCTCACTGCCAAGGGGGACGGAGCCGGGGCACTCTCCGCCTCGGAGGCCGCGGTGGCCGCTCACCCCGATGATGTTCAGCTTCTTGCCCAAAGCGTCTTCCTCCTCGCCGAAGGCGACCGCGGAGACGAGGCGTGGGCCCGCATCGATGCCGCGCCGGAGGCCCTGCGATCCTCCCCCGGCCTGCTCATTGCGGCCATCGACCTGCTTGTCAGAACGGATCGAGATGCTTGGGGCGATCGCCCTCAGGATCTCCAAGACAGGATCCTGGCGTTGCCGGCTGCCGTCGCTCGAGCGGCGCGGCGGCAATGGCTCGCCTTCCAGGTCGGGCAGGGGGCGGAGGCGGCCGCCTATCAGGTCGCCGAGGCGATCCTCACCGATGACCCTGACGACATGCAGGTGAGAATGATGCTCGTCGACATCGCCGCCGAACGCGACGATGCCGACGAGGTGGCTGCGCAGGTGGCCCTGGTCGAAAAACAATTCGGCAGCGATACGGCGATCAGCCGGGTCGCCCGGGCCGTGGAAAAGATCGTCGCCGTTCGCGTCGCCAGGCGCGTCAGCGGCAACACCGACGTCCTCAACGAGGAGGAGAAGAAGACGCTCGTGGAGGCGCGGAAGCTCGTCGAGGAAGCGGCGGCGGATCGCCCCGACTGGGAGGCCCCGGTGCGTCACCTGGCCTCGATCACCGAGCTCGAAGGGGACCCGGCCGCTGCGATCGGCCACCTGCGTCGCGCGATTCGCCGTGGCGAGAGCCTGCCGCTGGCCCGGCGACGCCTCGTCGTGCTGCTCGTGGCGGCGGGCCGATTCGGTGAGGCCGCGCCGGTGATCGCGTCGCTGGGGACTTTCGGCGGCCCGGCTGTCGATCGGATCCGTGCCGACTCCCTCGCCACCAGCGGCGAAACCGAGGAGGCCCTCCGGGTCGGTGCGAGCCTGACGTCTCAGGATCCGGAGAATGTCGCTCAGCTCACCTGGCATGCCTCGCTCCTCGCCCGCTGCGGCAAGCCCGACGAGGCGGAGGCGGCCTGTCGAAAGGCGATCGAAGTCGCCCCGCAGGATGAGGCTCCGCGCCGGACTCTCGTTCGGCTCCAGGTCGATCGGAAGCTCGATGCGGAAGCCAGAGCCACGCGCGATGCGGCGCTTGCGGCGCTCGCCGAGCCGGCCAAGTCGCGATTCAAGGAATACGCCGCCGGATTGCTCGGCGAGGGCGACGTGATCGAGTCGGCCTACCGGGAGGCCGTCGTCGCCAACGGTGATGATCTCGACGCCGCACGACGACTCGTGGAGCAGTACCTGGCAAGGGGGCGGCTCAAGCCGGCCCGCGAGGAACTCCGGCGGATCGTGGGTCTTTCGTCGGCCAAGGATTCCCCGACCGGCTTCTGGGCGCGTCGTCAGTTGGCAGTGCAGATGGCGCAAGGGGGGAGTTACCGGGAGTTTCTCGAGGCGATCGCCCTGTTGGCCCTCAACGTCGACGGTGAAGGGCGACAGTCGGCGGACGACATGGCGCTCGAGGCATCGCTCCTTCTCGCTCGTAACGAGCCGTCGAGTTGGCGGCGCGGGCTTCAGGTGCTGGAGATCCTCGCGGAGCGTCGTCCGTTGACGGTGCAGGAGCGCGTGATGCGCGAAAAGGCCCGCGCCACCCTCGTGCCGACCCTCCGGCCAGAGGCGATCAAGGCCCTCGGAGAGATCGCCCTGTCGGCCGACGGGAGCACGGCGATGTTCGCCATGCTCGTCGAATTGTGTCTCGACGAGGGGGATCTCGTCGGAGCGGACGAGTGGCTGGGCAGGCTCCAGGGTGTCTCGCCGGAGGCCCCGGGCACGCTCCGACTCATGGCAAAGGTGGCAATGGCGAAGGGGGACGACAACGCGGTGGCCCGCACCGTCAAGCGACTCCTACCAGAGGTGCGAGTCACCGACGCAACCGCCAGTCGGATGGTGATGGCGGCGATGGTCGTCGATGACCTCGGATTCCACGAGGAAGCCGGTCGCGTGTTCGATGACTATGCAGGTCTGACGAACGACGGGGTTCTCCTCCAGGCGCGATCGCTCGGTCGCCGACACCGCACGAAGGAAGCGATCGCCCTGGCGGAATCGGTTCGTGCCGAGGTCTCGCCCCAGGCCTTCCTCGAGACGCTCATCGCCATCGCACGGTACACCGATGCCGACCCGGAATCGGATGCTTTGGCCGATGTGGAGCGGATCGCGGCGACGCTCCGCCGAGAGAATCCCGGCGCCTCCGACATCGCGTTCTCGGCGGCAATCCTCGAGGATGCCTTCGGCCGCACGTCGCGGGCGATGAAGTCCTACCGCGAATTGCTCGCTTCCCGGGATCTCGACCCTCGGTTGCGAGGGTTGGTCTCCGCCAATCTGGCGTTCGACATCGCCCACCCGGAGACGGCCGACGAGGCCACGAAGCTCATCGACGCTGCCGTGGCCGAGTTGGGGCCGACCACCGACCTTCTCGATACGCGGGCGATGGTGCGACTGGCCAAGGGGCAGAGTCGACAGGCACTCGAGGATGTGTCGGATGCGATCCTGTTGCAGCCGACCCCCCGAAACTACCTCCACCTCGCCGTCATCCGCGTCGCGATGCGGGATCTCAATGCAGCCGCAGACGCCCTCGCCGTCGCCCGGGAAAAAGACTTGGACGAGGAGCGCCTGTCGCCCGATGACCGCCGCCGGCTCGAGAGAGTCGAGGCGGCGATCGAGTCGGGTGTGCCTACCTCCTGAGCCGGATTCGCGGCCGCGCTGCATCCGGCCGGGGAGCGAGGCTCAGCCGGCGATCGGTACGACCTCGCCGGAGCGCATGAACACCAGATCGCAGGAGATACATTCCGGGGCGAGGCCATGGAGCCTGGCGACGGCCCGGCGGTAGGCCTGGAGTTGCGGCGTGTAAAACGCCGTCTTCTCGGCGAGGGCCCGGGGGTGGGAGGGTGTTCCGTCCCCCCCCAACCCATCGAACTTGAAGTCGATCACTTCCGCGGCGACCGTTTTTCCCGCCCTTCGCCAGAGCACCACGCGGTCGATGATGCCGAGGAGCGTCCCTTCCCGCTCGTCGAGGGCGAACGCCTGTTCCCGGTGGAGGCTCGGCTCGGCGGCGCCGGCCTCGAGATCGGCGGAAACGAACTTCGCCGGCAGGTCGTGCGCGGGCCTGGCAAGGACGGCCGCTACCGCCGGGGACGCCACCATCTTCCGGAACTCGCCGATGAGGCTCTCCGCCTGCTGTGCGAGCGCCGGTTCCCGGCCGGCGATCCGCCGCAGCAGATCGTCTTCGGGGACCTCATCCCCCCAACCGACCTGCTCGATCCACGCATGGAGCAGCGTGCCGATGCTCCGCGCCGTCCGCGAGCCGGTGTCGAGCAGCGACTGGGCGCTGACAGTCCGCCCCCCTTCGGCGGCGGACGGGGTGTGGCGGGGACGGGATCGCCGCCGCTGACCGGCGGGGAGGGGGCGGAGAGCGATCGGCCGGGAGAGGACGTCTGGCGCGCGAGCTTCTCCCGCGACCCGATCCGCCGCCGCGGTTGCGGCGGTCGCCGGCCCCTTTCGACGGGGCGCCGGCGGGGAAGTCGCCCCGGGCTTTGCTCGAGCCTCGGGCCGTGCCGGTGCTTCCAGGCCGTCCGGTGGGAGACGGTCGTCCGCGGGATCGGCGAGGTGGCCGTGCATCCAGAGGATGGCATCGGCCGGAGCGTCGGGAGCGTCGGGGAGAGTGGCGCGAATCACGCCAGCGAGGGTCTTGGGGATCGACCGCTCCTTCTCCGTCGCCGGACGGATGAGAATCTCCATCCCCTCGGCGGCCCGGGTGAGGCCGACGTAGAGCGTGGCGATCGCCTCCCGGATCACCGGGTCGCTCGCCGCCGCGCAGACCTCCTGCCAGTCGTCGGGGAGGAGTGGCTGGTAGTCCTTCGAAACATGGACGAGGATCCGCCGGATCGGTTCGAGGGGGCTCTTTCGTTCGACGACGACACGGGGGGGATGAGCCACGAGTTTGCGGTCGAGATCGGTGAGGACGACGAGATCGAACTCGAGCCCCTTCGCCTTGTGGATCGTCATCACGCGGATCGGCGACGCGACCGGGTCGGCCACGTTCACGGTCCGGCAGTGGTGGATGAACGGTGCGGTGCGCACGAGCCCGTCGCGGGCACGCCCTCCTTCGAGATCCCATTCGCGGGCCGCGGCGACGAGCTGCTCGAGCCGACGGAGATCGCGGTGCGAGCCTGACGCGCCGACCGCCGCGGCGAGGCGCGCGAGCACCGGCCCGTAGCCCTCGTCAACAAGCTCACGGCGGAGGCGATCGAGCCTCGCGACGCAGGAGGCGGGGATCTCGCCGGAGGCGCCGGCGGCGTCGAGGCCGACCAGTGCGGCGAGGGGGGACGTGGCGGCATGAAACCGGGCTGCCGCATCGGAGGGATGATCGACGAGGTGGAGGACGGAGAGCACGAGCTCGACCGCCGGCGAGTCGGCCAGCGGCTGTCCCCCCTCGGCGCTGGCCACGATCCGCTCGCTCTTCAATTTCGCGATCACCCGTTCGGCAGCCTTGTTCGTCCTGACGAGGACTCCCACGGTCTTGCCGGGGTTGGCCCGGGAGAGCACCGCGGCCCTCGTCGCCGCGGCGGCGAGGAGGAGATCGGTCCCCTTCTCGCCCTCCTCGGGGGCCACACAGGTGCGCAACCGCACCCAGCCGGGAAGGGCTTCCCGGGCGGCTCGGTGCCGCGGGAAATCGGCCGAGGCAAGGGCGGCGATTTCGGCGTGGTCGGCGAGCGGCTCGGCGGCCGCGAGCCGCTCGAACACCCGATTGACGGTGTCGAGAATGGCGGGGCTGGAGCGGTAGCTGGCGGCAAGGTCGAGCGACACGATCGGCCGTTTTCCGGTGGCGAAGAACTCCGGCAGGGCATCGATCAGCTCGGCGGCCCCGCCGCGCCAGCCGTAGATCGCCTGCTTCCGGTCACCGACGGCGAAGAAGGAACCGGAGGCGGTGACGGCGTGCTCCGCGAGCCGCTCGAGCACGCGCCACTGGCTCGGCGACGTGTCCTGAAACTCGTCGATGAGAAGATGCTTCGCGAACCGGATGCCGCGCCACCGCGCGGCATCGAGGGTGCCGTCGCCGGCCGCCGAGCCGACGAGCCTCGTGACGTCGTCGAACGACACCATCCCGTCGCTCGCCATGAGCCTGTCGGCGGTGGCGGCGTAGTGATCGAGGAGATCGCGGATCGCCCTGGTTTGGGTGGCAATGCGGGCCAGGATCACGAACTTCAAAAGATCGATGATCGTCCAGTAGGCCCCGGCGACGGCCGGATCGATCGGCTTCCGCTGGTACTTCGTCTCCCCGGCGAGGAGCTTCGGCACGATGCCCTTCGAGAGGAGCGACTTCCAGTCCCGCTGAGCCAACGCGTCGATGGCGGCATCCCGGGCGTCGGCCACGCGGGAGTCTTCGAACACGCTCGCCCGCAGCGTCTCGACCGCCGCGGAGAGCGCTTCATCCTTCGGGGGACGGGGCACCGAGAGCCAGTCCCAGGCCGCCGGCTCGGCATCGCGGTGGAGCGAGGCGAGGTCGTTGACGATGTTCTCGATCGCCTCCTCGAGGCCGGTTGTCGTCGTTCCCCCCGACAACTGCACCATGAGCGTCGCCAGGAGCTTCGCGGGGGAGTCGCCGCCGCTTCCCTCCAACGGCCCGGCCGCGAGCGCATCGGAGATCGTCCGGTGGATCGCGCGGCGACGCTGGATGGCGAGATCGGCCTCGGTACCGATCGACCAGGCGGGGGGGAGTTCGAGCTCGAAGCGGGCGGCGTCGGCGCAGGTCACGAAGAACGAGTCGAGCGTCCCCACCGCCAGTCGGTCGATGTTGGCCGTGACGCGGACGAGGAGATCGCGGAAGAACGCGGCATCGGCTGCCGGCCGATCGATCGCCGCTGCCAGCGTCGTCGTCTCCGCCGGTGTTGCGGGATCGGCGGCCGCGGCGAGGCGCTGGAGGACGCGGGTGAGGATCTCACCGGCCGCCTTGCGGGCGAACGTCGCGGCGAAGATGTCGTCGATCTCGGCGCCGTCGGCGAGCAGCCGGATGAGGCGCGTCGACAGGGCGTGGGTCTTGCCGGTGCCGGCGCTGGCAAGGACCCGGACGATCGGTTCGAGTGGACGGATCGCCGCGGCGGGCGTTGCCATTGTCGTCGGGCCGGCGGTCGGCGCCGGCTCCCCGTCCGGGGCCTTGCCTGGGTTCGCGACCCGACGGCGGGAATCGCGGGGGGTCGACGTCATGCGGATTCTCCCTCGTCCTCTTCGTCGCGGATCGTGTGGGTCTGGCAGATCGCATCGAACTCCGGAAACGAGCCCGCGGCATCGTCGTTCGGGGGCCAGAATCGTTCTTCCCGGACGGCGCGGACGACCTCGCGTGCGGCATCATCGGCCGAGTCGTACTCCGGCACCGTCCACGAGGCGGTCTCGATGCGGATCTCCTCGACGCGGGCGGGGACGTTGAAGTAGCCGACACCCACCCGGTCGGGCTTGGCCAGATCGAGCTCGGGCATTCCCGCGACCTCGACGAGGAGATGCCGATAGAGCGGCAATTGGAGGTCGATCCAACCGTGGGAGTCGCGATGGGTGCGGTCTGGCGTTTTTCCCCGGGCCGATGTCTTGTAATCGAGCACCTCCCAGCGGTCCTCCTCGGGATGATGGTCGATACGGTCGATCTTCCCCGAGAGCCTGACGGGAATGCCGTCGACGACGAACGCCGACGATCGGACAACCTGTTCGGTGGCATGGATCACCCAGCCTTCGCCGGTGCGATCGGCCTGAACGCGGGCGAACTCACGCAGCCGTCGCCGCGCGAGTTCCGCCTGCACGAACACCGCCGGCGCCGCTCCGGGGCCGTAGCGCTCGTCGATGAAGCGATCGAGCGCGGCGGAGAGCCAATCGCCGATCTCGTGCGGATCGGTGCTCGAGGCGATCGCCTCGTTCTTGCCGAAGCGGTCGAGACACTCGTGGATCAGCGTTCCGAAGTCGCCGGGGCCCAGTTCGAGCGCCTCGTCACTCGACGTGGAGAGCCCGAGGCGGTGCTTGAGCCAGTAGCGGTAGGGACAGGCGAGATAGTCGCGAAACTCGGTGACCTTCATCGGGGGAAAGTCGGCCGGCGACTTCGCCATCACCACGCTCGGCGCGGGGACGGCCAGCCGTGACGGAACCACCGTCGGAGGGCCGGCCATGGCCTCGGCCCGGGGGGTGGCAAAGAGGCGCTTGGCCGCATCGACGACCTCGTCGGGGGAGCGGCGGAAGAGGAGCCGGCTCGGCACCGCCGGCGAGCCGTCGGCGGCGCGGCGGGGGACGACGACGAGGAACTCGTCACGGGCGGCGGCGACGGCGAGCATCCAGGCGTCGCGGGCGGCCGTTCGCGTGGCACTGTCGAGGCCGAGGGCCTGACGGAGCGGTTCGGGGAGGAGAGGATCCCGCCCGGCACTCCCCGGCAGGCATCCCTCGACGCAACTGGTGATCGCCAGCGCCGGACTGTCATCGAGGGCCACCTCGAGCCAGCCGACGAGTTCGATCGCCGTCGGATCCTGGGGCGGGGGGAGTTGGCTGCGTCCCCACCCCGAGAGCAGGAGCCGCTCCATCCCGGCCGATCCGGCGGCGGCGACGAGCCGGTCGGGAAGCGTCTCCAGATCGGCCAGCGCCTCGCCGAGGGCGGCGAGCGAATGGGAGAAGACCCGCGTCGAGGCGTCATCGCGGTCGATGTCGATTCCCTCCACGGCTGCCGTGCAGGCATCGC
The DNA here is from genome assembly GCA_903951635.1 of uncultured Planctomycetaceae bacterium. Lineage (GTDB taxonomy): Bacteria > Planctomycetota > Planctomycetia > Pirellulales > UBA1268 > QWOP01. The sequence continues at coordinate 3,309 of CAJBCV010000258.1, read as the reverse complement.
GCAGGCCCCGGACCCAGGCCGCGGCGAGGGAGGTGCCGGCAGTCGAGCCGGCTTTGGCCGCGGCACGCCGCGGGCGCGGTGGGCGCGCCGGCGCGGGCTGCCAGCGGGTGGAACGTTGGGCGGCATCGACGGCGGTGGCCGCGGCGGCAAGCGGTGCCAGCCAGGCGTCGAGGCAATCGAGGATCGTCACGAAGGCTTCGTTCTCCGCCCGCTCCTTGGGGTGGGAGGCCGCGGCGGCGAGATGATCGCGGTCGACCTCCCACGGCAGGTGACGCAGCGCGACGCCGTCGGCGATCGCGGCAGGGATCGCTTCGCCCGCGCGCCGCTTGACCAGCGCGATGCAGTCGGGGCAGCGGAGCAGATCGGCCAAGGGTGCGAACTCGCGCCGCCGCATCCATGCGAAGATCGCGCGGACGAACTGCCAGGGGCTCGAGCGCTCGACGGTTCGTCCGGCGGCGTACCTGCCGGCCAGGCCGACGGTGGCGAGGCGCTGTTCGATCGCCGGAACGACGGCCGGATCGGGGACGGCGACGGTGATCTCGTCGGCCGACCGGGCGTCGGCCAGGCCGCGGATCCATTCGACCACGGCGACCGCCTGACTGTCGCCATCGTCGACGACCGCGATCCGATCGAGGGGAAGGGGCAGCGGACGATCCTGCCAGGCGGCCGGGACGAGGCACCCGAAGTCGTCGAAGCAAGCCTCGGGATCGGGGCCGATGTCGGCGGGAAGAGGGACCAGCGCATCGATCCGGCCGCGGACCCCGGCCAACATTTTTCGCTGGAGGGGATCGACATCGACCGTGGCGAGGAGGACGATCCGCCCGGTAAAGGCGACTTCACCCCGCTCCACGGCGACGCGTCGGGCCGTCTGTCGATCCCAGAACCCGAGGCCGTCGATCTCGGCGAGATAGACCTTCTCGAGCCTGGCCAGCGCCTGCCAGCGGGCATGATCGCCGAAGCCTGGCAGGGCCCCGTCGGCGGCATCGGAAAGGTCGGCAAACGACAGGCCGATGGCGGCAAGTTCCCGGTGCATCGAGACCATCATCCGCGCCGCGTCCAGGCTCCCTGCGGCAAAGGTGTCGTCCGTCGAGCGGGACGCCGGCTCGGATCGGTCAGCGTCGTCCGAGTCGCCGTCGGTGGGCTCCTCGGGGAGGGGGGCGATGAGTTGCCGGTCACGCCGGTTGGCGGCCGTCAGCGCCACGACCCAGCAAAGAGTCTCGGTGGCCGTGTCGGCGAGCGGCTTGGCCGGTTCGTAGAGCTCCTCGGGAAGCGTGCCGAGCGTGACGATCTGCGGGGGCACCAGCCGCCCGCTCTGGCTGGAGCGCCCCCCCTTGGCAGGGCCGGGGAGCGCGGTCTTGTCGATGAGAATCTCGATCAACCGATGCCCGGCGGCCCGCCCCGGCACGACGACGGTGAAGGGGGAGAGATCGACGATTCGGTCGTCGCTTGGGGTGTTCCCCTGGCCGCGGCCGTCGCCGGGCGCGGTGCGGGCTTCAGCCAGGAGCCAGTCCGCCGCCGAGGCGAGGATCCCGCAGCGGGGATCGAGCCAATGCCGATGGCACGTGGCGGCGGGAACGGCGGTCGGATCGGCCGCCGCGGCAGCGGTCGAAGTCGGTGCCGCGTCCGGCGCCGGATCGTCCGCAAAGAGAGCCTGCTGCTTGTCCGATCCGGTCTTGCGGCGTGCCACGGGTGCCTTCCAAAGCGTGCTTGGGAACAGGGCTTCCGTCAGGCCTCTCTGAGAGGCTCGGGAGCCCGTGCCGAAACCATTCCTTCGGGGGAGAAGAGCTTAGCAGGTGGGGATCGGAGCGGGCTGATAGATTCAACGGACGCGGCCGACCGCCGGGGAGAAGACCATCGATGCGCCGATTCGCCGGGATGCTGTACGTGCTCCTTGTCGCGGCGCTTCCTCTCCGGGCCGCCGATCCTTCCCCGACCGTGACGGCGCCCCCAGCCCGAGCGATCGGCTACACGCAGCACGCCACGGACTTGCCGGGAGGGCGGCGGGCCAACGTCGCCACCGGGCGGGCGATGCTCCTCGTGCCGGGAAACCATCCCGTCGCGGTCGCGGTCGATCTCGCCGACGAGCCGGGGAGTTGGACGCAGTTCGTCGGCTGGTTCACCGACGGGAAGACCGCGATCGTCGGTCGTGCCTGGGAGAGCGAGCCCAACGGGCACTATGAGGAAGAGCACAAGACCTTCCGTTTCCGCGCTGGGGACTGGCTCTATGACACGTATCTGGTCGATCTCGCTACCGGCCGGACCGACAACGTCACCGCTGTCGAACGGGTGAGCTTCTACAACACCGGCGTCTTTCCCTGGCCGGGCGACCCGAACCGGCTCGGGTTTACGGCGCTCATCGACGGAGTCTCGAAACCGTTTGCGATGGATCGTGACGGCAGGCACAAGACCGATCTCGCCCGTGACTCAACCGGTTTTTCCTACGGCTTCTCCAGCTCGCCCGACGGGAAGCGGATCGCCTATCACGAGAACTACCAGGTGTGGCTCGCCGATGCCGACGGTGCCGGCCGGCAGATGATCGACACCGGACATCCGTTCAATTTCGCCCCCGCCTGGTCGCCCGATGGCCGATGGCTCCTGTTCGTGTCGGGAGAGCACGACGACTGCCATCCGCATGTCGTCCGTGCCGATGGCAAGGCGTTGAGAAAAATCGGTGACCGCAACGGCTACCGCGGCGTGATGGAGTTTCTCGACGTTCCCGACTTCCACGGCGGCTCGAGCGACGTGCCGGTGTGGGCGCACGACGGCCGGAAGGTGTTCTTCACGGCACGCGTCGCCGGTGTGGCGGGGGCGGCCGACACCGTGGAGCTCTTCGAGGTGGGCATCGGGGAACGAGAGACGCCCGCGCGGCTGACAACCTCGAGCCCCGGCTCGCTCCACTACCATCCCCGGCCGTCCCCCGATGGCGCCTGGCTCCTCTACGGCTCGCACCGCGATCTCCCCGGAGGCGGGAGGGCCCGAAACCTCTTCGTCAGGCATCTCGCCGACGGCGTCGAGGTGCAACTCACGCACCTCTCCCCAGGGGAGGCCGCGATGCATGGCCACTGGCAGCCGGTGGACTTGCTCCCCGGACCGGCCGTTCTGACGCCCTCCGAGCCTTGATGGCCCCGGGCGCGTCATCGCAGGGATTTCAGTCCGGCGGCCCCGCGGAGGCGATTGAGGGCCCCGAGGGCCGCCGGCTCTTTCTCCAGCAGCCGTACGAGTTGCGAAGGAGAGACGCCGAGTCCGGCCGCGGCCGTCGGCATGTCGAGATCCGCCGCGACGATCCGGTCGAGGGCCTCGGCGACGATC
>CAJBCV010000257.1 GCA_903951635.1 uncultured Planctomycetaceae bacterium | reverse complement strand
GCCGAACGCTGGCACCCAATCCTCGACGTGTTTGCCGAATGCGGCGTCCGCTTCGCGCTCGAGGTCCACCCCTCGGAGATCGCCTACGATCTGGTCACCGCCGAACGGGCCCTCCAGGCCCTCGGCCGCCGCGAGGAGTTCGGGTTCAACTTCGATCCCAGCCATCTCCACTGGCAGGGGGTCGATCCGGTCGAGTTTCTCCGCGCCTTCCCCGATCGCATCTATCACGTCCATGTCAAGGACGCGATCACCACCCTCAACGGCCGCTCCGGCATCCTCTCGAGCCACCTCGGCTTCGGCGATCCGCGCCGCGGTTGGGACTTCCGTTCGCCGGGCCGCGGCGGGATCGACTTCGAGCCGATCATCCGCGCGCTCAACCAAATCGGCTACCAGGGGCCGCTGTCGGTGGAGTGGGAAGACAGTGGCATGGATCGCGAACATGGCGCCGCCGAGGCCTGTCAGTTCGTCAAGAACCTCGACTTCGCCCCCGCCGGGCGGGCCTTCGACGCCGCCTTCGCCGAGGATTCCTGATGCCCGCCCCCCGCCGGATCCCCATGGCGATCATGCTCGGCCTGGCGCTCGGGCCAGCGCTCGCGCTGCGGCTTTTCGCCGAGGAAGACGCCGACGCGCCCAGCCCCCCGCGGCCGCGGGTGACGGCGGTCGATGCAGCCGAGGAGGACGAGGACAAGGATCCTGCCGCGCCGCAGCTCGACGATGCCGCTTGGCGGAAGACGCTCGACGCCCTGGCCGCGCGGGCCGCCGCGCGCGGCCATGACGCGCTCGCCGCCTCGATCCGCTCGTGGGCGATCCCGGAGTTCACCGACCGGCAGGTGGTCGTCACGATCCCTTCCCGCCTCGAGCGGCCAGACTGGATCGACGAGGCCCAGGCGCCGCTGTGGGGGGAGTTCGTGGCGGCGCGGCGGCGGCATGCCGAAGCGACGTTTGCCCGCGCCGTCGAGGCGGCCGAGGCCCACGACCGGCCGCGCACCCGGGAGGAGCAGCGCGCCGACAGCGAGGCCGGAGCGAAGCCGCTGGCTCGACGCGGAGCGGAGGCGATCGCCCTTCTCCACCGCACCCTCCGCGACGATCCCGATCACGATCGGGCCCGCACCATCGGCAGCTGGGTCAAACGCGGGGAGGATTGGGTGTCGACGTCGGTGGCGAAGCGTCTCGACCGGGGGGAGGAGTTTGACGCGGCCTTCGGCTGGCTCCCCCGCGGCCGCCTCGAGCGCTATCGGGCGGGGGAGCGGTATGAGTCGGGGAAGTGGGTCAAGGCAGCCGACGACGACGCCGTGCCGCGGACGCTCAAAAAACCGTGGCGGCACGAGAGCGATCACTGGCGGATCCGATCGTCTGCGCCGCCGGCTGCGGCTGCGGCCCTTGCTTCCGAGCTCGAGACGTCGCTCCTCATCTGGCAGCAGGTCTTCGGGGCCTACGCCTGGGATCCGGCCGAGCTCGAGCGCCGCTTCAAGGGGCGCGGGCGGATGCCGGTCCGCGATCCTTACGCCGCCGTCCTCGTCCCTTCGCGCGAGGACTATATCGCCGAGGTGACGAAGTTCGAGCCGGCGGCGATCCGCAGTGATGCCATCTATTGGATGCCGACGAAGACGGCCTGGTTTGCCGTCATGCCCGGCGACAACGACGACGTCGCCACGGCGGAGGCACGCACGATCCGCCACGAGGGGGCCCATCAACTCTTTGCCGAGGCCCGCACGACGAGCCCCCTCGCCGGCGAGCGCTGCGGCTTCTGGGCGATCGAGGCCGCCGCCTGCTACATGGAAAGCGCTGTCCCGACGCCCTTTGGGTGGACCCTCGGCGGCCCCGACGCCGGCCGCGTGCCGGCCGCCCGCGAGCGCCTTCTCGATGACGGCTTCCAGATCCCGCTCGAGGAGCTTGCCGGCCTCGGCCGCCGCGAGCTCCAAGCTGACCAGCGCCTCCCGCAAATCTACAGCCAGATCTCCGGGCTTGCCGACTTCTTCATCAACGGCCAGGGTGGACGTTACCGCGAGGCCTTCCTGGAATACCTCGAGCGGGTCTACACCGGGTCGGTCTCCCCCGACACTCTCGCCCAACTCTGCCGCCGCACCTACCCGCAACTCGACGACGAATACCGCCGCCATCTCTCTCGTTGACTTTCCCTGAACAATCCCCCGCCGCCGGATGCGGCGACAGGCCCCCCGAAAAACCTTGGCTTTTTTGGGGGGCTTCACAAGTGGAAAAAGGTCATGGATGACTTTTTCCACGGGCTGTTAAACTTCCCGCCGCTCCGCCCATGCCCCTTTTTCAGGACCCGTCCATGGCCTCCGACATCGACCGTCTCGCGATCGACACCATCCGTACCCTGTCGATGGACGCGGTCGAAGCCGCCAAGAGCGGCCATCCCGGCACGCCGATGGCGCTGGCACCGGTGGCCTACACCGTCTGGAAGGACTTCCTCCGCTACGACCCGGCCGATCCGGCCTGGCCCAACCGCGACCGCTTCGTGCTCTCCTGCGGCCACGCGTCGATGCTCCTCTATTCAATCATTCATCTCGCCGGCATCCGCCGCGGCCACACCGAAGAGCCGGCCGTGTCGCTCGACGACATCCGCCGCTTCCGGCAGATCGGCAGCGTCTGCGCCGGCCACCCCGAGCACCACATGACCTCGGGGATCGAGACGACCACCGGGCCGCTCGGCCAGGGCTGCGGCAACTCCGTCGGGATGGCGATCGCCTCCCGGTGGCTCGGCGCCCGCTACAACGCCCCCGGCCGCACCCTCTTCGACTACGACACCTACGTCCTCTGCAGCGACGGCGACCTCATGGAGGGCGTGGCCGCCGAAGCCGCTTCGATCGCCGGTCACCTCGAGCTTGCCAACCTCTGCTGGATCTACGACGACAACAAGATCACGATCGAGGGGGAGACGCACCTCGCCTTCACCGAAAACGTCGGCCGGCGTTTCGAAGGGCTCGGCTGGCGCGTCGAACATGTCGCCGATGCCAACGACACGTCTTCGCTGAAGCACGCCCTCGAGGCCTTCCGCGCCGAGACGAAGCGGCCGACGCTGATCATCGTCAAGAGCCAGATCGGCTACGGCGCCCCGAAGAAGGCCGGCTCGCACGAATCGCACGGCGCCCCGCTGGGCGCGGAGGAGATCAAGGGAGCGAAGCAGGCCTACGGCTGGCCGGCCGACGCGAGCTTCCTGGTCCCCGATGGCGTCAAGGAGCATTTCACCGCCACGCTCGGCGCCCGGGGCGTGAAGGCCCACGCAGCCTGGAAGGCAGCCCATGCCGCCGCCACGAAGGCTTCTCCCGAGAAGGCTGCCGAACTCGATCACCTCCTCGCCGCCAAGCTCCCCGCCGGCTGGGAGAAGGCGATCCCGACGTTCCCCGCGGATGCCAAGGGGCTCGCCAGCCGCGTCTCCTCCGGCAAGGTGCTCTCGGCGATCAGCGGCACGGTGCCGTGGCTCCTCGGCGGCTCGGCCGACCTCGCCCCGTCGACGATGACGTTCGTCGCCGGTGCCGGGGAGTTTGCCCCCGGCGAGCCGGGCGGCCGCAACTTCCATTTCGGCATCCGCGAACACGGCATGGCTTCGGCCTGCAACGGGATGGCGCTGTCGGGGCTGCGACCGTACTGCGCGACCTTCTTCGTGTTTCTCGACTACCTCAAGCCGGCCCTTCGCCTCTCGGCCCTCGGCGATCTCGGCGTGATCTACGTCCTCACGCACGACTCGATCGGCCTCGGTGAAGACGGCCCCACGCATCAGCCGATCGAGCAGCTCGCTAGCGCCCGGGCCGTGCCGGGGATCACGGTCCTCCGCCCCGCCGATGCCAATGAAGTGGCCGAGGCGTGGCGTGTGGTCATGGAGCGGCCAAACCGCCCCGCGGTGTTCGTCCTCTCCCGGCAGAATCTCCCCACGCTCGACCGGACGAAGTTTGCACCGGCCGCCGGCACCGCCCGCGGGGCCTACGTCCTCGAGGATGCCGCCGGGGGCAAGCCCGACTGCATCCTCATCGGCACCGGCAGCGAGGTCACCACCTGCCTCGAGGCCGCCGCGATCCTTCGCGACAAGGGGCGCAAGCCGCGCGTCGTGAGCATGCCGAGCTGGGATCTCTTTGCCGAGCAGGATGCCGCCTACCGCGAGAGCGTCCTTCCCGCGGCCGTGACGGCCCGGGTGGCCTGCGAGGCCGCCTGCGGCTTCGGGTGGGAGAAGTGGATCGGCACGAAGGGGCGGTTTGTCGGGATGAGCGGCTTCGGCGCGTCGGGCCCCGCCCCGGCGCTCTACAAGCACTTCGGAATCACCCCCGAGGGCGTGGCCAACGCTGCGATCGAGTCGATCGGCTGAGCGTGTCACCCGCAGACCGGGAAGTGTCCGACAGGCCCGACGCGGCGCTCTCTTCGCACCGCCCTTGTCCCCCTGACGAGGCCCAACGATGGAACTGCTCGACGCCTTCTCGACGCTCGGCAGCGGCCAACTGGTCCTCCTTCTGATCGCGCTTGCCATCGCGTTCGGCTTCGAGTGCATCAACGGCTTCCACGACACGGCCAACGCGGTTGCCACGGTCATCTACACCAAGTCGATGAAGCCGACTTGGGCGGTCGTCTGGTCGGGCCTCTGGAACTTCATCGGCGTCCATGCCGGCGGGATCGGCGTCGCCTTCAGCATCGTCCATCTCCTTCCGGTCGATCTCCTCGTCAACATCAAGACAGGCCGCGGCCTGGCGATGGTGCTCTCGCTGTTGGGGGCGGCGATCATCTGGAACTTCGCCACCTGGTACCGCGGCCTCCCCGCCTCGAGCTCGCACTCGCTGATCGGCTCGATCATGGGGGTGGGGATGATGAACTCGCTCCTCGAAAACGGCTCGCTCGCCAAGGGGATCAACTGGCACAAGGCGAGCGAGGTGGGGATCGCCCTGATCCTCTCGCCGCTGATCGGCTTTGCCCTCGCCGCCGGCCTCCTCCTCCTCTGCAAGGCTCTCATCCCCGCCAAGGAACTCTATCAGCCGCCCGATGGCGACAAGCCTCCGCCGGGCTGGATCCGCGCCCTCCTCATCAGCACCTGCACCGCCGTGAGCTTTGCCCACGGCTCCAACGACGGCCAGAAGGGGATGGGGCTGATCATGCTCGTGCTCATCGGCATCGTGCCGGCGACCTACGCCCTCAACCTCGATGCCGACCGGGGCGATCTCCAGGCCACCGTCGTGGCGGCGAAGGAGCTCAAGGCCGAGCTCGAGAAGCCCGATCTCGCCAATCTGATGACGGCGCTCAAGGAGCAGCATCTCGCCAACGCCAGAGTGGAGCGGATCTCCCGCGCTGACGTCGTCTCCGCCGCCGAGGCCTCCCTGGAGCATTCGTCGCTCGACGACCTCCTCGATCCCTATCCGCAAAGCGACGTCGTCCTCGCCACCCTCGATCCGGTTCCCCTGGCCACGTCGATCATCGCCACCCTCGACGGCCGCAGCGATTTCAAGGATCTCTCGAGCGACGATCGCTGGAATTTGCGGACGCAGCTGGTCGAACTCGGGGCCTCGGTGCGGACACTCGTCCGGCAGTTCGGCAACCAAATCACGGAAGACCGGCGGAAGATTCTCAAGGGCCTCGCCGGCAAGCTCGCCAAGCCGGTCGAGTATGTCCCCGAATGGGTGAAGTGGGGAGTGGCCATTTGCCTCGGGCTCGGCACGATGTTCGGCTGGGAGCGGATCGTCGTCACCGTCGGCGAGAAGATCGGCAAGGAACACCTTACCTACGCCCAGGGGGGCGCGGCGGAACTCGTGGCCGCCACGACGATCGCCATGGCCGATAACCTCGGCATGCCGGTGAGCACGACGCACGTGCTCTCCTCCGGGATCGCCGGGACGATGTGGGCCAACAAGTCGGGCATCCAGGCGGAGACGGTCAAAGAAATCGCGCTGGCCTGGGTGCTCACGCTCCCGGTGGCGATGGCGCTCTCCGGTGGCCTCTACTGGATCGCCACCTGGTTCGTCGGCTGAGAGACACGCCAGACGCGCGGGGCCAACCAGCACCGCCAGCCCAGTTCCACCCGACCGGCTCATCAGGGCTGGTGGTGGGAGTCGCCGATGACGGCGTCCTCGGCATCTTTGCCGGCGGCCGTCTGGCCGTCATGGTTGCGGAAGAGGTGGTCGTCGCCGTGAAGATCGGCCTCGGATACGGCCTTCACTCGCCCATCCTCGAAGAGGATGTGATGAAGCCCCAGAGGATCGTTGCCGCTCCGTTCGCAACTCTCGTCGGGTGCGTCGGCCATGATCGGGTGGTGTCCGCGGTGGAGCGGACGAATCGGCACGAGACACCCCATGGGATCGCGGTGGCCGAGCGTGTAGCCGAAATCGCCCCCCATCGTCCGCACCATCTCGTCGAACTCAGGAGTGCCGACGGCGGCCTTCACCTCGTCGACCGTCGGGATCCGGTAGGCACCCCGCGCGGCAAGCGCTGACCCGGGCGAGAGCAGCACGCCATCGTCGGGGGTGATGCGGTGCTCGGAAACGAGCGTGGGGGCGTAGAGCCCGGCACGGGACATCGGACCGGCATCCGGAGGGGAGGGATACTTCCGGTGGGAGGCAGCGTATTCCTGGAGCGTGCCGCCGACCTTCCCCAATTTCCGGACGGTGTGCGTCTTGCGGGCGTCGTCGACAAGGAGGCTGAGGGCGGGAATCACGAGGATGCAGGCGGCCAGAGCCGTGGCGGCGAGAATCGCCTTGTCGAGCCAGCCCAAGGACGAGCCGACATGGCTTGCCGATCGCTCCGGAGTCATCGTCGATAAGCGGCCATCGGCGGTGCTGCGGTGGCGGCGGCCGTGATGGCGCGGAGCATGGGGACGGGAGCGATGGTCGGCGGGAAAGGAGCCCCGAAAGGGGGCGTCGGCGGATTCTGCCCGGGGGCGGCCCGGGGCCAAAGCCGGCTGGGAGGAAACCTCGGGGGCATCGTGCGGGGCGCTCGCCTTTCGGGCGGCGATCATCTCGAGCGTCCGCGTTGCCAGCCCGGGCGGTGCGGGAAACGATTCGCGATCGGATTCGAGAGGCGACATCGATCGCCGCAGGGTCTCGAGGTCGCAGCGGAGCGATTCCCCCGCTTGCGGGTCGGCGAGCATCGCCTCGACGCGGTGGGAGTCGGGAGCGTCAAGGGCCCCGATCAGATAGCCGACCAGATCGTCTCGCATGATGATTGCTCGCTCGTGTGGATCCGGGGACGCCCCGTCGCCACGCGTCGGATACGCCCTCCGTCTAGAGACTCTTTCCGCCAGCCTGCCAGGATTCATTGAGCTTCAGCAGCGCCGAGTGAAGCCTGCTCTTGACGGTGCCAACCGGGATGCCGAGGACGTCCGCCGCTTCGCGGTACTTCATCCCCTGGTGGTAGACGAGGACGAGCGCACTCCTGAGAGCATCCGGCAGGTCTTGGACCGCCGACCGCACCCATTCCTTCGCTTCCTCGCCCGCCATCCGATCATCGGCGGTCTGGTCACGCCCTGCGAGCATCTCCACCAGAGCGCCGACGTCGTCGTCGCCGGTCCGCTGGTCGAGACTGACCATCCGGTGCCGACGATTGCGACGCTGGGCGTCGATGGCCTGGTTCGTGGCGATCGTGTAGAGCCACGGTCGAAACCGTCGGCCCTCCTCGAATCCCTCCTTCTTGAGATACACCTGCAGGAACGTCGCTTGGAACACATCCTCCGCCATCTCGGCACTGCCGAGGTAGCGTCGGAGGTAACTGAAAAGCTCCTGCTCGTAACGGTGCACAAGCTTCTCGAAGGCGGTTTCATCCCCACCGCTGCGGAACCGCCTGAGCAGCTCCTCATCGGTGAGGTCCCCTTCTCTCCCACCGTCACCCCGGTCGACCACGGTCACCGCGGCGGCAGCGACCGGTTCCCGGTCGACCACCGCCCCCCTGCCGGCAACGGCCCCCTTGGGGCGCGCCGCGGACGAAGGGCCATCGCCGTGACCACGGCCGGCTGGAGTCTCTCCGGAACGGGAGTGAGAATCGTGTGCAACCATCGGCACTACGGCGTGAAGGGGAACCGGGTTCGCAAGCCGGGCGGAAAAAAGTCGGGAGGGGCTCAGGCCCCCCCGGAAATCCACCCCCTGGAGTATAGTCGGCCCATCCCTTCTGCCGCGAAGTTGCGGCCCCGCTTCCGAACGGACGGTGGCCGGGTGGATCGGCCGGCTCTTATGCCCCCGCTTGTCCCTTACCCCCCCTTCTCCGCCAGCCCGCCCCCGATGACACCCTCCCGCCCCACCCCGGCACGCTCCGCGGGCCCCCGCCCGGCCCCACGCCGCGGAGTCGGCTCCTACCGCTGGGCGGCCGCGGGGGACATCAACGCCTTCTTCGGTCTCGCCCTCGACAACCTCGCCGACCTCGTCCTTGCCGTTTCCCTCCTGGCGACGGTCTTTCAATATCCCGTCGATTTTGCCCTCTCCCACTTCGTCCCCGGGACGGCGGTGGGGGTCGTGGTGGGCGATCTCCTCTTCACCTGGCTCGCCTTCCGGCTGGCGCGGCAGACCGGCCGGGAGAACGTGACGGCGATGCCCCTCGGCCTCGACACGCCGAGCACCTTCGGGATGGTGTTCCTCGTCATCGGCCCGGCCTTCCTCGCCGCCCGCGGCCCGGCCGACGCTCCCCCGGAGGTGGTCACGGCCGCGGCCCGTCATGCCTGGCATGTGGGCATGTGTGCCATCGTCGCCAGCGGCCTGTTCAAACTTGCCTGCAGCTTCGTCGCCGGTCCGATCCGCCGGCTCATTCCCCGGGCCGCGCTCCTCGGCAGCCTCACGGCCGTCGCCCTGGTGCTGATCACGTTCCTCCCGCTCCTCGATGTCTTTCAGTCGCCGTTGGTCGGCCTCCTCGCACTCGGCATCGTCCTGGCGACACTCACGGCGCGCCTTCCACTCCCGTTCGGGATCCCGGGGGCGCTGGCTGCGCTCGTCGTCGGCTGGGGGATTCATCTGGTCGGCACCGCCGCCGGTTGGATCGAGGCCGTCCCCCATGCCTCCCTCGATCCCGCCGCGGCGCTCTGGCCGCGCGAGTGGCTTTCGGCCCTGCGGCTGGAATGGCTCGAGGGCTGGGCCGACACGGTGAAATATCTTCCGATCGTCATCCCCTTCGCCCTCGGCACCGTGGTCGGCGGGATCGATTGCACGGAGAGCGCTGCCGCGGCCGGCGACGAATACGACACCGGGGCGGTGATCGGCGTCGAGGCGATCGCCACGATCCTCGCCGGCGCCTGCGGCGGCGTCATCCAGACCACCCCCTACATCGGCCACCCGGCCTACAAGGCGATGGGGGGACGCGCCGCCTACACCCTCGCCACCGCCACCGTGATCGGACTGGCCGGGCTCACCGGCACCTTCGCCTACATCTATCAGGCGCTCCCGCCGGCGGCGGTCTATCCGATCCTCGTCTTCATCGGCCTCGAGATCACCGCCCAGAGCTTCCATGCCACCCCAGCGCGTCACTTCCCCGCCGTGGCGATCGCCTGCGTACCGGCCTTGGCGGCGCTGGTGACGCTCCAGGCCGACAATCTCCTCGCCGCGGGGGCGAAGCCAGATGCCGCGCTCGCCCTCGACCTCTACACGATGCGGACGCTCGCGGCCGGGTTCATCGTCACGAGCCTGCTCTGGGCGGGGATGACGGCGGCGCTCGTCGACCGCCGCCTCCGGCAGGCGGGGGCCTGGGCTGCAGCGGCCGGTCTGTTCACGCTCTTCGGGGTCATCCATTCCCCGTACGCCGACGGCCGGCTGTTTCTCCCCTGGAATCTTTCCCCCCTTCCCGAGGTGGCTCGAGGGCGGGGCCCGATCGAAATGGCCCTGGCGTACGGGCTCCTCGCGGCCCTGTTCGTCGCCTGGGGGTTGTTCGAGGGTAAAATACCGGGGTCTACCCCGCAGGATCCGCCGCCATGAAGGCCCCCCGAACGCCGTCGCGCTCCCCCGTCCCCGCCTCGGTGCTGACGGTGGCCCTCGCGTTGGTCGGCGCCCTTGCCTCCGGTTCGATCGGCCGCGCAGCGGAGGTCGGCTTCGACCGCGACGTCCGGCCGATCCTCGCCGAACACTGCCTCGAGTGCCACGGCCTCGACGCCGGATCGCGTCAGGCGGATCTCCGCCTCGACACCGACGAGGGGGCCAAGCCCCGGGCCGTGCTCCCCGGTCGCCCCGACGAGAGCGAACTCGTCCGTCGGATCCTCACGACCGACCCCGACCTGCGCATGCCGCCCCCTGCCAAGGGCCCCGGCCTGACAGCCACCGAGATCGACACCCTCCGCCGCTGGATCGAGGCTGGCGCGCCGTACGAGGGGCACTGGGCGTTCGCGCCGATCCGCCGCCCCCCGGTCCCGACGACCGACCGACCGGCCAGCACCGACATCGATCGCTTCCTCGCCGCCGCCCGCGAGACGCGTGGGGTCGCCGAGCCCCCCCGGATCTCCCGGCGTGAACTGATCCGTCGGGCGACGTTCGATCTCACCGGGCTTCCGCCGGCCTGGGAAGAAGTCGAGGCCTTCGAAGCCGATCCCGCTCCCGAGGCCGAGGCCTTCGGCCGCGTCGTCGATCGCCTTCTCGCCTCCCCCCGCTACGGCGAACGGTGGGGGCGGCACTGGCTCGACATCGCCCGCTACGCCGACACCCACGGCGGCAGTGCCATCGGGTTCACGAAGTTTCCCTTCTCCTATACCTACCGCGACTACTGCGTGCGGTCGTTCAACGGCGACGTCCCCTGGGATCGGTTTATCACCGAGCAGGTGGCCGCCGACCAGATGGGGCTCGCCGCCAACGACCCGGCACTGGCCGGCCTCGGCTTTCTCACCATCGGCATGCAGTTCCGCAACCGCTACGACCTCCTCGACGACCAGATCGACGTCGTCAGTCGCGGCTTCATGGGACTGACGATCGCCTGCGCCCGCTGTCACGACCACAAGTACGACCCCGTCACGGCGAGCGACTACTACGCCCTCGCCGCCACCCTCGCCCCGAGTGCCCCCCCGGAACTCCCGCCGGTCATCGGCAGCCCCGAGGAGACGCCGGCCTTCGCCGACTACCGGCGCGAACTCGAGCGCCGCCGCACGATCCGCGACGACATGGCCCGCGATCAGATCGCCGTCTTGCAGGGGCGGCTGCGAATGCAGGTGGGCCTCTATCTCCGCGAGCTCGCCAAGGGAACGCCGGAGCAGGATCTCACCTCGGCGTTCCTCTCCTTCCGCACCGACGACGTCCGCCCCCATCTCCTCGATCGCTGGCGGGCCTACCTGGCAACGATGCCGGCCGACGATCCCGTCTTCGGCCCCTGGGTCAGGCTCCGCGACCTCCCCGCCGCCGACTTCCAGCCGCGCTGCGCCGAGATCGTCGCCGCGCTGTCGGCGGAGAACGGCGACCCGGCTGCCGCGGCCGCGCGGAACGGCCTCGGGGAAGAGACGCCGAAGTGGAATCCGCTCGTCCTCGCGGCGCTTGTGGAGCGCAACCCCGCCACGCTCGCCGACGTCGCCGACGCCTACGGCGCCGTCTTCGCCACCGCCCAGCGGGAATGGCTCGAAGGCCTCGCGGCGGCCGCGGCGGAAGGGATCGGCGAAGGGATCGTCACCGACGAGGATCCCCGGCACCTCGTCGTCAACAGTCCGATCCGCCGCCAACTCCGTCACCATCTCTTCGCCCCCGGCACGCCGACGGCGCTCGACGACGCGCTCGCCAAGACCCTCCTCAACCGCACCGTTCAGGACACCCTCGCGGGGAAGGCCGGCGCGATCCATGACCTCCACCTCGGCGCTGCCGGCTCCCCCCCGCGGGCGATGACCCTCGAGGAACGAGCCGATGCGCCGGCCACCCGGCTCCTCAATCGTGGCAATCCGCTCGACCGCGGCCCCGTCGTCGAGGCCCGCTTCCCGGTCGCCCTGTCCGCCCCCGATGCGGCGTCGTTCACGCCCGGCAAACGCCGCCTTGGCCTCGCGGCGGCCCTCGTCTCGCCCGACAATCCGCTCGTCCGCCGCGTCCTCGTCAACTGGGCCTGGCAGCACCACTTCGGCGCGGGGCTCGTTCGCACCCCCGACGACTTCGGCACCCGCGGCCGCGTCCCGACTCACCCCGAACTCCTCGACCATCTCGCCGAGACCTTCCGCGACGATGGCTGGTCGCTCAAAGCGCTCCATCGGCGGATCATGCTCTCCGATGCCTACCGCACCGCCGCGGTCGAGGATGCAGTGGCGCGGCAACTCGACGCCGACGACGAATTGCTCTGGCGGATGCCGCGCCGGCGGCTCGACGTGGAGTCGATGCGCGACGCGATGCTCGCCGTCTCGGGGGAACTCGACACCACCGCCGGTGGCCCGCCGGTCGATCTCGCGGCGACGCCGATCGTCCCTCGGCGAACCGTCTACGGCTTCGTCAACCGCGACATTCTCTCCCCCCTCTCCGGGACGTTCGACGGCGCTAACCCCGCCGCCTGCACCGCCCGCCGCCCCGACACGACGATCCCGCAACAGGCCCTCTTCGCGCTCAACTCCGATTTCATCCAGGACCGGGCCGTGGCCTTTGCCGCCGCGAGCCTCCGCGCCATCCCGGCCGACGATGCCGGGCGTGTGGCCTGGCTCTACCGCCGCGCCTTCTCGCGGTCTCCTTCACCGGAAGAGACGGCCGCCTCCCTCGACTTCGTCCATCAGCAGGCCGCGTCGCTCGAATCGGGCGCCGCGGCCGACATTCCCTGGCAGCGATTGGCCCATGTCCTCCTTGCCGCCAACGAGTTTCATTTCGTCGACTGAGCGACCGTGGCGACCATGATTTGCCACGGCCGGCCCACGGGGGCCCGCTGCCACCATCCACAGGGTGTCGTTCCCATGCACGCTTCCCGCCGCGATTTCCTCCGCACAAGCGGCATGGGCTTCGGGTCGCTCGCGCTGGCCGGCATGCTGGCCCGCGACGGGCTCGGCGGTTCCCTGCCTACCCACTTCCCGGCCCGAGCGAAGCGTGTGATCCACGTGTTCTTGAACGGCGGCATGTCGCAGGTCGATACCTTCGACCCGAAGCCGGAACTCCAGGCCCGTGGCGGCCAGACGCTCCCCTACGACAATCTCCAGACCGAGCGCAAGACCGGCGTCGCCCTCCCCTCGCCGTTCACTTTCACCCAGCACGGCCAAAGCGGCATCCCGATCAGTGATCTCTTTCCGAACCTCGCCCGCCACGCCGACGAGCTCGCCGTCATCCGTTCGATGCACGTCGAGCTTCCCAACCACGAGATGTCGTTGATGCTGATGAACACCGGCCACATGCGGCAGGTGCGTCCCAGCTTCGGCTCCTGGCTCACCTGGGGGATGGGTCAGGAGAACGACAACCTCCCCGGATTCATCGCGCTGGTCCCCGGTGGGATGCCGGTCGGAGGGGCGGGCAACTGGCGCAGCGCCTTCCTCCCCGGGGCCTTCCAGGGCACGCACGTCGACACCTCGAAGGTCAACCCCGCCGAGCTCATTGACCACATCCGCAATCCGCGCCTCGGCCCCGATCGGCAGCAGGAGCAGTTCGACCTTCTCCGCACGCTCAATGCGAGCCATCTCGAGCAGCGCCCCGGCGAAGCCGCCCTCGAGGCGAGGATCCGCTCCTTCGAGCTCGCCTACCGGATGCAACTCGAGGCGACCGACGCCTTCGACGTCCGCCAAGAGCCGGCGCATGTCCTGAAGATGTACGGCGAGGGGCCGCAAAACCGACAGCTCCTCATGGCGCGGAGGCTCGTCGAACGGGGGGTGCGCTTCGTGCAGACCTGGCACGGCAGCATGCAGCCGTGGGACAGCCACTCGAATATCCGCGACGAACACCGCAAGGTGGCGGGAGAGTGCGATCAGGGACTGGCGGCGCTCCTCACCGATCTCAAGGACCGCGGCATGCTCGACAGCACCCTCGTGCTCTGCACGGGGGAGTTCGGCCGGACCCCGAGCGTCGAGATGGGACAAAACGGCGCCGGCGCCTCCCAGGGGCGTGATCACAACCATTGGGGATTCTCGCTGTGGATGGCCGGAGGCGGGGTGAAGGGGGGAACGATCCACGGAGCGACCGACGACTTCGGATTCAAGGCGGTGGACAACCCCGTTTCGGCGCACGATCTCCACGCCACGATGCTCCACCTCCTCGGTTTCGACCACACCCGGCTCACCTACCGCTATGCTGGCCGCGACTTCCGCCTCACCGACTTGGAAGGGGTGGTCGTCCGACCGATTCTCGCCTGACCGCTCCGAGACCAGCCCATGCCCCTCACCATCGAAGTCTCCAATCTCGCCCAGCGGACGGCGTTCGAACACCAATCCGGGCCGCTCGAGTTCGGCCGCGGACCACAGCGCGAACTGCCGCGGTGCGTGGTCGCCGGAGACCAGACGGTGTCGCGCGACCAGCTCCGCATCGACCCGCTCGCCGACGGCTCCATCCGCGTGGAAAACCTCAGCGTCAACACACCGGTGATCGTCGACGGCCAAGGCGCGCCAATCCTCCATCTCCAGTCGCGCGAACTCCCCCTGCCAGCGGCCGTCACCGTCGGCCGGACGCGGATCGAGTTCCGCCCGGCGGCGGGCGCCACCGTTCCGCAGGCCAGAGCCGTGCTCCCCGCTTCCCCCCCGACCCCGACGCCTCAGGCCGCTCCTTCTCCGGGCACCGTCACGCTGCCCCCGAACGCGGTCGATCCTCCCCCCGGTCTCCGTTCGCTCCCCACCCCGGATCGCGCCGCCGTCGCGGCGGCCCCGGCGCGACCGCGAACGGCGATGCCGTCGCTCGACGGATCGTCGGAGGTCGGCCCGTGGCTCGAGCGGATCATCGAGCTCCAGAAGACGTCGAGTGAGTCGCGGGAGTTTCACGACACCGCCGCCCGGGCACTGATCGATCTGGTCGGCCTCGACCTCGGGCTGGTGCTCCTTCGCTCGGGCGAGAAGTGGTCGATCGCCGGGTGCGGCGTCGAGTCTGATCGGACGACCGTCCGCTACAGCCAGACCCTCCTCAAGGCGGTCGTCGATCAACGAAAGACGTTTTTCGACGATATCGAATCGCTCACCGGCTCCGGGGCGGGAGCGAGCCTGATGGACATCGAGTCGGGCGTGGCCTCGCCGATCTTCGGGATCAACGACGACGTGATCGGCGTCCTCTATGGCGTCCGGACGACCCAGGGGCTCGTCGCCCGGGGCCCGATCACGCCGCTGGAAGCGCAGCTGGTGCAACTCCTTGCCGGATCGGTGGGCGCGACGCTCGCACGCTCGACGGCGAGCCAGTCGCGGGCGACCTTCGAGCAGTTCTTCACCCGCGAGCTTTCCGAACAGCTCGCCCTCCGCCCCAATCTCCTCGACGGCCATGACGCCGACGTTTCCATCCTGTTCTGCGACATCCGCGGCTTCAGCCGGATCAGCGAACGGCTCGGCCCCGCCGGGACGATGGACTGGATCGGGGACGTGATGGGGGAGCTTTCCGATTGCGTCCTGGCTCACTCGGGCGTCCTCGTCGATTACATCGGCGACGAATTGATTGCGATGTGGGGGGCGCCGGTCGACCAGCCCGACCATGCCACTCTCGCTGCCAGGGCGGCCGTCGACATGCTCGCCGCGGTGCCGCGGATCAACGAGCGCTGGGCGGCGACGCTCGGTGAGACGATGGATCTCGGCATCGGCATCAACTCCGGTGTCGCCCGGGTGGGAAACACCGGCTCACGGCACAAGTTCAAGTACGGCCCCCTCGGTAACACCGTCAATCTGGCCAGCCGGGTCCAGGGGGCGACGAAGTATGTCCGCTCGCGGATCCTCGTCACCGACGCAACCCGCTCCCGAATGGGTGCAGGGTTCGCGAGCCGGCGGGTGTGTCAGGTGCGCGTCGTCAACATCGCCGAGCCGGTCGTCCTCCACGAGCTCGGCCGGATCGACGACGCCGGCTGGGGAGAACTCCAGCGGGCCTACGAGGGGGCGCTTTCGGCCTTCGAGAACCGTGACTTCCACGAAGCAGCCCATCTCCTCGGCGGACTCCTCCAGACCCGCCCCGACGACGGTCCGAGCCTGCTACTCCTTTCCCGCGTCGCCAATTGCCTCGTTTCGACCGACCGGGATTTCAATCCCTGCTGGGATCTTCCGGGCAAGTGATGCCGTGGGGTGCCGCGGCTACTCCAGGCCGTAGGCGCCGGCCATCGGCAGATCGATCCCCGACCGGCTGGCGAACTGCGTCCGTGACAGGAAGCGGGGCTCGAGGTTGAACGTCACGCCGACGTTGTTGCGGCTGTAGTCGACGTTGAAGCCGAACGTCATCAGGAACGACTCGCCGATCCGGGTGAGCTGGAAATTCTGCCCGATGTTCATGCCGCGGAGATTGAGCGCCGTGCCGAAGGAACTCGCCCACTTGGGGCTCATCCGGTAGGTGTACGACCCGACGAGCACGCTGGCATCGATCGGACCTCCGAACTCGTTGAAGCCGATGTAGAAGCTCCCCCGCGGCGTCCGGTTGAGGAGCGCGCCGACGGTGTAGAGCTGCTGGCCGCCGGTGAAAAAGTCGACGTCGGCGGTGGAGAGGACGGTCGTCCGGTCGCCGACGTGCCAGCGGAAGTCGTACTGCCAAAGCCCCATCAATTGGCCGAAGTTCTGACCGGTCGTCGGGAACAACTCCCCGTCGATGTCGAGCGTGATCCAGTCGATGATCCGCCGGTTGCCGGCGGGGCCGCGCTTCGTCTGCCACCGTTGCCGCGCGGCGAGCCGGAAGGCGGTGAGATCCTGGGCGATCTCCGTCGGACCGGTCACCCAGCTCCCCATGCCACGACGGACGAGGTACGAGCGAGGGTCGTACTTGCCGTCGGGGCCGAACACGGTCGAGGAAGGGAGCGGCGTCGGCTGCCCCGGGATGGCTCCGTAGTCCCAGTAGGGGATGTTACGGCGGTATTGATTGATGGTGTCGTCGTCGATCTGGTCGTACAGCGGCAGCTGGTTCATGTCCTGCGAGCTGTTGGCGTAGGAGAACTCTCCCTCGAACACAACCTTGTGGGCCAGGCCGTGGACGTTCCACAGCTGGCTCTCGACGGAATTGTCCGCCGACCACATCGGCACGCTCGAGCGGATCCCCACCTGGCCATAGGCACGATCGAGGGGCGACTGCGTCAGATCCTGTCCCCAGTGGGCAAGCTCACCGAGGGCGTAGGGGACGATCTTCACAACCCCCGCCTGGAACGGCAGATCGAGCTCGTGCCGGGTCGAGAACCGCTCGCCGATGACGTTGTTTTCGTACGGCAGCGTCGTCCAGTACTGCAGCCCCTGGCCGGCCGTCGGCGTCTGGGGGAGATTCTGCCGCGCGTAGGCCAGCCCGCTGTGCTCGTACCAGGTGACCGCGTCGCGGAGCAGCGGCTGCCCTAGATAATAGTGGTCGAGCCGCGGCCACCATTCCGTCTGCGTGAAGAACGGATCGACGCGGACGCTCGTGAGGAGGCGCAGCTCCCGGTTGTCCACGGGGCGGCGGAGGTCGAACCAGGTCCGCTGTTCGTAGCCTTCTTCCCACTCCGCCTCGTAGTACTCCTCGAGGAAGTTCATGTCGCTGATCCAGCCGGCCGCCCCGCGGGCCTGCCAGCCACCGGCGAAGTCCTGTCGGTGGCGCCAGAAGGAGCGCCCGCGGAAGGCGTTGGGATACGTGAAGTCGCGGCGATAGAGACCGAGGTTGTCGATCCCGCTGTCACCGATGATCCAGGCATCGAGGACGCCGTTGGCCGGCGAGCCGAGCCCAAGGAAGTCGGGGCGGTTGTAGAGGAGCGACGTTCCACCGCCGACACCGCGATAGCTGAGGTAGTCGACGTCGAAATCCCAGTCGACGCCGTCCGGTGGCCGCCGCCAGCCGAAGACCTGGAAGGCATCCCAGCTCGTCAGCAACTGCGTGCCGAAGATGCGGTCGTTCTTCACCTGGACGTTGTTGATGTAGAAGGTGGGTTTCTTGGCATTCGTCGCCAGCACCGGCCACCACAGCACCGGCACGTTGCCGAGCGTCAAGGTGTTGCCCCGGCTGGTGACGAACTGCTGATGCTCGAGCACCGGCTCTCCGGTCACAGCATCGATCATCGGTTGGCCGTCGCCCCCCGCCAGCGGCACCTGCTCGTCGGTGAACTCGAGCTCCCGGGAGCGGAACTCCCACGTCGGCACCCCGAGGCGGCTCGAGGTGAGGCCGCTCCGCTGGGCGACGAACCGGCTCCGATCGACCTGGCGGATGACGTCGGCGCGGAGCCGGACGAGCCCGGCGTAGTTGTCGACGGGGGTGAGCACCGTGGCGCCGGTGATGACGCCCGAGGAGCGGGGCACGTCGTAGAACATGCTCATCGCCTCGACGACGCGCTGCCCCTGACGGAAGACGACGTTCCCCTCGAGGTAGAGCTCCAGCGGCGTGTCGGCCGACTGCGCTGCATTGCCATCGAGATCGGGCTGGGTGCCGCTCCGCGTCCAGATGACGACCCGGTCGGCGGCGATGTCGAGCGGGCCAGCCGGATCGACGCCGTCGATGACGAGGTTGACCCCCGATGTGATCACCGCCACCCATTCGCCGCCGGTGGGGCTGGGGAACCAACGGATCGAAAGCGGGACGCTCGACCGCGGGAAGGCGCGGAGCCGGCGGGCCGGCGCGGCCACGGCCACCGTCGGCGGCGCGGGGGCGGCAAACTCGCTGAACTGCGCCAGATCGTTGCCGCGATCGCGATCGACGAATTGCACCTGCTCGACGCCGTCGGCGCCGGCCGCGGTGTCGTCGCCCCCGACCGCCGGGCGGACCGGCGCGGGGACGTCGGCGACGGCTTCGTAGACCGGCGGCGTCCCCGACGGCGGCACGACGCTGGCGAACTGGAGCCGTGGATCCCGTCGCGTCCAGAAGCGGCCGGTCCAGCGCGGGCCGCGAACCGTCGAGAGCCCCGGCTCGGCACCGGGCGCCGGAGCGCTCCCGGCGGTCACCGAGACGTTGCCAGCCATGCGGACGAGCATGCCGCGGAGCGGCGGGAGCGCCACGCCACCGTCCCCCTC
>CAJBCV010000256.1 GCA_903951635.1 uncultured Planctomycetaceae bacterium | reverse complement strand
CGTGCTGGCACGATCCAGCCGCGCCGACGACCCGTCTCCCTTCTCCGTGACGCAGCGCGACGGCAGGCTCGTGATCCGGCGGGAGGATTCGCCGGTGGCCGAGTTCCTCTTCGACGATCCGACCGTCCGGCGCCCCTGCTTTGCGAATGTCCACGCCCCCCACGGCACCGCCGTGACGCGGGCCCATCCGCCGCGGGAGGGAATCGACGCCACCGATCATGCCGCCATGCACCCGGGGATTTGGCTCGCCTTCGGCGACATCTCCGGGGAGGACTTCTGGCGCACGAAGGCGACGATCGAGCACGTGTCGTTCCGTGGCGATCCGCAGCCGGGGCCGGACGGCGTCCGCTTCGCCGTGGAGTCGCGGCTTGTCGCGGCAGCGGGGGGAGAGATGGGGCGGATCGAGAGCCGGCTGGCGATCGTCGATCGAGGGACGGGGCGTTTGTTTGCCTGGGAGGCGACGATCCACGCCGGTGACCGGCCGCTCCTCTTCGGCGACCAGGAGGAGATGGGCTTCGGCGTCCGCTTGGCGACCCCGCTTACGGAAAAGGCGGGGGGGGAGATTCGCAGTTCGACCGGGGCGACGACGGCTGCGGGGACATGGGGGCGGGCGGCGGCGTGGTGCGATGATTCCGGCCCGGCGGATGATCGTGGCCGCGCCGGGATCACGGTCGTGCCCGGCCCAGACAACTTCCGCCCTAGCTGGTGGCACAACCGCGACTACGGGCTTTTGGTCGCCAATCCATTCGGCCGGCTGGCGCTGACCGGCGGCGAGCGGAGCGGTGTGGAAGTCGTCCCCGGAACGCCGCTCCGGCTCCTGTTTGTCGCCATCGCCCACGATCGCGAAGGCTCCGAGGGGATGGCCCATGATCCGGCCGCCGCCGCGACCGACGCGCTCGAGCAAGCGCGAAACGAGTTTGCCGATCCTCTCGGCGACTGACCCCCGCCCAATCGATCACTTCCCCTTGGCTGTCGGGAAGCCGGCCTTCTCGAGCGCCGGGAACCCCGGCTTCAGAGCCCGGACGTCGAAGCCCGCCTTGGCGAGGATGTCGGCGGCTTCCTTGCAGCGGCCCCCGGCCTGGCAGTGGACGTAGACAATTTTTCCCTTGGCGAGTGACTTCGCGAGCTCGTCGGCGGGGATTCCCTTCTCGAGGCTGCTCAAGGGGAAGAGCTTCGCGCCGACGACGTGCCCCTCGACCCACTCCTCCTCCTCGCGGACATCGACGAGGATCGCCTTGCCGGCGGCGGTCGACTGCTTGACCATGTCGAGCGAGTCTTTCGTGTGTTCAGCTGCGATCCCTTCGCCGGCCAGCGACACCAGCGCCACGGCCACGATCGCCGCCTTGCCGACGGTGCTGCAGGTGGCCCCGCGTGGGGCTTGGTTCCAGGGCATCTTCGCGAGCATCATCGCCATCCCGCAGGTGTCGGTGACCCCGGCAAACACGAGCCCCGCGCCGATGAAGCCGGAGAGGAGCGTCCAGGCCTGGATTTGCGTAAACCACGCAAGCGCCACGCCGAGGACGACCAGCGCTCCGGCGCAGATCCGCACCTGCCGCTCGAGCGACATCGCCTTGCGGCCACGGATCAGCCGCAGGCCGGCGGCCTCGCAGGCAGCCGTTCCCCCTTCGACGCTGGCGACCGCCGTCAGCCCCGAGGCAATGAGCTTCTCACAGGCCTGCCGGCTCCGGCCCCCCGACTTGCAGACGACATAGAGCGTGCCCGGCCGCCCGGCACGCTCGGCGGCGATCGCCTTGGCATCGAGCCGGTCGAGGGGGACGTTCTGCGCCCCGTCGACATGGGCCTCGCCATATTCCGCTGGCGTGCGGACATCGAGGAGATCGAACGACTCGCCGCGACGGCGGATCTCGGCGAGGGCGGCAGGGCTCATCGTGTCGACCATTCTTTGGCCTCGTGGAGAGAGGGTGGCGGTGCAGCGGTTGTGCGGTGGGGGGCGACCAGGATCGTGTTGCCCCTCTCCTTATCGTACGGCGAAGCCTCCACGCTGCGGCAGACGTCCGGCGGAACGGCGAAGGGCCACGCCGACGAGAACCTGCGAAACCGGGCCAGACTGGGCGATATGCGGTGGCAGGGGGATCGGCTACATTCGGTCGCCATGACACCCAAACAACCCTGGAAAGTGCTGCTGACGGCCCGGGCGTCGTTTGACGCCGGGAAGAAGGCGCACGAACTCTTTCGCGCCGCTGGCTGCTCCGTGACCGTGTCGGAGCCGTTCGGGCCGCTCGATGTCGCTGCTTTGACGAAGGCTCTCCACGGCTTCGACGCTGTCCTTGCCAGCTCCGATGCCTACAACGCGTCGTTCTTCGCCTCCCCCGCCATCGCCGACCTCAAGATCGTTTCGCGCTGGGGCGTGGGGCTCGATTGCGTCGATCTCGGCGCCGCCACGCGGGCGGGCGTCGTGATCTGTAACACTCCCGGCCTCCTCGACGAGGCCGTGGCCGACTACGCCTGGGCGCTTCTGTTCGCCGTGGCGCGGCGGGTCGATGCCGGGCAGGAGTTGCTCCGTGGCGGCGCCTGGTCGGTCGCCTGGGGGCACGATGTCCATGGCAAGACTCTCGGGATCATCGGCTGCGGCCGGATCGGCAAGGCGATGGCCCGGCGGGCTGTCGGCTTCGGGATGCGTGTCCTCGGCCACGACCCACACGTCGTAAAGACGGGGAGCGAGGGGATCGAGCTTGTCGATCTCGACCGGCTCCTCGCCGAGAGCGATTTCGTCAGCCTTCATTCGGCACTCACGCCCGAGAACCGGGGCCTCGTCGGCGCGGCGCAACTGGCGAAGATGAAGCCGACTTCGTATCTCATCAACATCGCCCGTGGGGCACTGGTCGACGAAGGGGCGTTGATCGCGGCGCTCCATCGTGGCGCGATCGCCGGGGCGGCGCTCGATGCCTTTGCCGCCGAGCCCCTTCCGACCGACAGCCCCCTGCGGCACTGCCCGAGGCTCTTGATCACGCCGCACCAGGCCTTCAATTCCGTCGAGACCGGCGAGAAAGTGAGCCTGATGGCCGCGGAGGCGATCGTCGAGTTGATGCATGGCCGGCGGCCGAAGCAGGTCGCCAATCCCGATGTCCTTGCCTCCCCCACCCTCCGGGCACCGATCCGATGAGAAGCAACCCCGTTCGGGAGAAGCTCCGTCGTGGTGAGCCGAGCATCGGGACGTGGCTGTGCCTCCCCGATCCGACCGCCGCCCGTTTGCTCTCCTGCGTCGGCTTCGACTGGCTGACGGTCGAACTCGAGCATGCGCCGGTAAACATCGAGACGGCCGTGGCGGCGTTTGGCGCCGTGGCAGCGCAAGGGGCGGTTGCGGGACTGCGTGGCGGCGTGGGAACGGTGCCGCTGGTGCGCGTTCCCTTCAACACCACCGAGAACATCAAGCGTGTCCTCGACAACGGTGCCTTCGGGATCGTCGTGCCGATGGTCAACTCCCGTGCCGAAGCCGAAGCGGTCGTGGCGGCGGCCCGCTACGCGCCCCTCGGCAAACGCTCCGTCGGCGGCTTCCTCCATGCCGTCAACTTCGGTACCGATCCCGGCACGTATTACGAGCGGGCCAACGACGAGATCCTCGTCGTCGTTCAGACCGAACACATCGACGCGGTCGAGCGGGCCGACGAGATTCTCTCCGTCCCCGGCATCGACGCCTTCTTCATCGGCCCCAACGACCTCCTCAAGTCGATGGGGCGAAAGCCCGCCATGGAGAGCGACGACCCGGCCTTCGTGCAGGCCCTCGCCCATCTCGTCGCCACGGGCAAGAAGCATGGCGTGGCCCCCGGCATCCACACCGCCGACGCGTCCGCTGCGAAGCGCCGCGTCGCGGAGGGCTTCCAGTTCGTGGCGGTGGCCAGCGACGTGGCGATGATGCTCGCCAAGGCCGAGGATGAACTCGCCGCCCTGGGGCTCGGCGGAGCCGGGCAGGTCGTGCGGTATTAGGGCGACGCGATGAGCGGTGGCTGACCGGGGTTGCCCGTGCCCTCTCGCCGGACGTTCGCTCCGGCCTTCCAGGCCTTCGCTCACTCGGACCCGCCTGCGCTCCACCATCCATGGCTCCGCTTGTCGGCTACGCCGGCTCCAGGGCACGGGCAACCCCTCGCTGAGTCCGTCATTCTCTGCTTCAGCCCGGCAGGTCTTCGGTCGCCCCTTCCGGCCAACGGTCGACAGGCTCCCAGTCGAGGAGCTTTTTCGTCGGCTCGAGATCGACCATCTCGATCTCTGCCGGTCGGCTCGTTGCGTACACGATCGAGTGGCCGGGGGGGATGGGGTGTTCCACGGCGGCGGCAAAAAAGGTGCCGGCATCGCGCGGGGAGAGATAGCAGTGGGGGCCGTGAAAGCTCGCCCCCAATTCCTCGGCGTGGGCCCGGTCGCGCGGGCACCATCCGAGGCGAACCGAGATCACCGCAGCGCCGGTGACCCGGGCGTGGATCTGGCCGGCGGCCTCGAGGGCGACTTTCGTGATCGCGTACCACCCGCGCGGGGTGAGGGGATCGGCGACGCGGATCGGCCACGGGCCGTCGTACTGCTGGACGAAGTTCACCTGGCCGGAGCTGGCGAGGATCACGCGCGGCACGGCGGCGGCCTTCGCTCCCTCGATGACGTTATGAAGGCCGAGGAGATTGTCGGGGAGGAGCCGGGCGGCGAAGTCGTCGTCGTCGGGCGTGGCGGCGAGGTGGACGAGGGCGTCGGCACCCTGGAGCACGGCGGCGACGGCCGCCGCGTCGGTGAGATCGGCGACGATCGCCTCACCGGCCGGCGACCGACAGCGATCGAAAGCACGCACATGCCAGCCCCTTGCGAGCAACTCACGGCAAGCGGCGCGGCCGAGGCGGCCGGCGGACCCGGTGACGACGACGGTGCGTGGCGGAGAGGACGACATCGGGCGACTCCGGGCGGCCAGGGATCTCCCTTCGAGGGCGTCGAAGGGAGATCTATCGTAGCCGCCCCTTGAGAAACTCGGTTCCGGCGAGCCGCAGTCAGGGTCCCCGGCGATCCGATTCCAAGAGGCCGATCGCGGGAGACACACGGGCCTCTTCCTCCGGGATTTGCACCGGGCCGAGTGAAAGCCAACCGGGGACATCGGCATCCTGGGTCGCGTTGGCGAACCGCAGCGGCTTGCCCATGGGTAGGGGATTGGGGACGCGCACGGCGAGCGTGTACGTGCCGGCCCGCAACCCTTGCACGTCGAGCGCCCCGGTCCACGCCCTCGGCTCGTCGCCGGGCAGGAGCCCCAGCAACGTTCCGGAACATTCGGCAGTTCTCGCCACCCGTCCGTCGGACAGCAGGCCCCACTCCCCCTTCCAGTCGGAATAGAACGGAGCCACTCCCCGGTTGACGATCTCCAGCCGGACGGAGACGGTTCCGGCGGCGACCGCGCCGATGATCACTTTCGGGCAGTGGAAGTCGTATCCCATCGCGCGGACGATCGCTTCCGCTCGCCGCACCCGGTGTCCGTTCGGCGGCGTCTCGAACATGCCGCTATCGAGCAACCACGACGCGTGGGTCGTCTCCACGCAGGTACGGATGTCCTGGATCGCGGGATCACCGGGCCGCTCATCGAACACCTTTCCCCACGCTTCCGGCCGAATCTCGCCGCCGATCGGCTCCGTCTTCCACTTCGCTTCGGCGTCCGCGCCGGCGGCCGCAAGCGCCGTCATGAAGAACCATTCGTCCCCGTCCTTCCCGGTGTGGAGCGTGGCCCAGGCGAAGGAATCGTCGTGGTAGCCGAACGGGCGGTCGGCGTTCTTCGCCTTCTGGAAGGTGTCGTCACCGGCCGGATAACGGAGGAGCACGGGGGTGAGCTTGAACGCCGCCTCGTAGGCCTCCATCACCTCGATCTGCACCGCCTTGCTGGCAAAGAGCTCGCTCCGCGGGTAGGTGTGCCACTCCCCCCAGGTGCCGAGGAGGCCGGCGGTGATAAACCCGAGCCGCGGGTCGCCGTCGTACTTTCTCCCGAAGGCGTTGATGAAGTTCTTCAGCGACCGTCGCAGGTTCTGGTCTTCATAGTCAGGCGTCTCCACCAGCGCCGGAGGGAAGGGATCGGTGTTGGTGTTGAGGTAGGCATGGATTTTCAGCCCGTCCTCGATGAGAAACTCCGGGATGACGCCCGTCCTGCCCGGGTACTCCAAATAGATCCGGAGAACTGCTTGGTGGCCGCGGCTGGCGATGTCGTCGAGCAGGGCCTCCAGCGGCTGCCAGTCGAAGTCGTCGTATCCCTTCACCAACGCCGAGTAGGGGAGGGTGTTGAACTCGAGCGAATGCGGAAACGAGCCGCGCTTGTCGCCGGAATAGGGCACGAGGCCTTTGAGCGGATTGTCGACCGGGGCTGGCGCGGAGCCGAGCGTGTGCACCGACTCGGCCGCGATCAATCGGCCCACGAGCACCGTCAAGATCAGCACGCACGCGGTCAAACAGACGCGGTTTGCTGTTCCGCTTCGCATCGCACGCCTCTTCCGGGATGATTCCTCCGGGCACTGCCGAGCGCTTGCCCGAAGTGTCGAGGCAATCCTACCCGCGGCCGACCTCTTCGGTGGAGTCACGTTTGTCAGTCGCCCTGCCGAGATCGACGGCGGTGCCGATGCTCAATCGCCGATCCACAGGTACGATCGGGATGCTCGAGGCACGGTGGAGCCTCACGGTAGTATTGTTCCACCCATCAAGTAGGAATCCGTTTCATGTCCAGCCAGACTCATTCCGTCGCCGCGGCGCTTGTCAAAGCCGGGATCACGATTCCGGCGGTGCCCAAGCCGGCCGGACAGACGGTTAGGCAGGAGGCGGCCTTGGAGTTCGGTTTGTCGCTGAGGCTCTGCCACATCGACACCGACTCCGGATCCGTCACTCCCCGGCGGTAATCAATGGCACTTCGTCTTTCGACGACCTGCTCCACCCGGTCGATGAAGCTGCTCATGAACTCACGGTAGTTGTGGGTCATGCAGGCCGACGGAATGCAGTCGCTGTCGGGCCGATCGCTCCGGTCAGGTCACCCGCCGCCCCGGCCTACGGAGCAGCGTCGTTTGGCCGTCGCCGCCGAGTACGACGCGGCGGGTCACCACCGTGCCGTTCATCTCCCACACCGTCACCGTTCCGGCGACGTCGCGCCAGGCGAGATCGGTACGACCGTCGCGGACACGGTCGAGAGTGCCGACGATGTCGGTCCGCGAGTCACCGCCGATGACGGCGCTCGCGAGCATCCGCGCACCGTCCATGAGCCACACCGTCACCGATGCCGCCGGCGTCCGCCAGGCGATGTCGTGGCGACGGTCGCCGTTGAAATCGCCGGTGGCCACGATCGACCATGACGGTTCGGCGTTGAGTGCGGTCACGTCGAGGACCTTGCTCCCGTCCATCCGGGCGAGCGTCGTCACGCCGGTGGCCGTCCGCCAGAGAAGGTCGGTGCGTCCGTCGCCGTCGGCGTCGTAGCCCGAGCCGGTCGCGACGAGTCGTCGGGAGAGGTCGCCCCCGATCGCCGTCTGCGACCGGACGGCGAGACCGTCGAGGAGCCACATGACGTTCGCGCCCGATGCGGTGTGCCGCCAGATGAGATCGTCGCGGCCGTCGCCGTCGTAATCGCCGCTGGCCTCGATCGACCAGAAGAGATCACCGCCGATCGGTCGGCTCGAGGCGACGACGCCGTTGGCCCGCATCAGCCGGAGGTCGACCGTGCCGGTGACGGCGTTGCGCCAGGCAAGGTCGGTGACTCCGTCGGCGTTGAAATCACCCACCGTGGCGATCGACCAGCTGGCGTCGCCGCCGAGGTTCCGCCGCCCGACGACGGCTCCTGCGGCGTCGGTCAGCCATCCCTGGAAGGAGCCGTTGGCGAGCTGCCAGATCGTGTCGGCGGTGCCGTTGCCATCGAGATCGATGCTGTCGCGGACGAGGCTCGGCAGGGCGAGCTCGACGACCGTCCGGGCAAAGCTCACCGCCACGCCGACGTTCGGCGTCCGTCCCGCGGCCACCCCCCGATCGATCGCGACCGTCGCCTGCTGATAGACGAGCGTGTTGCTGCCGCCGCCGCCGTCGAGGAGACCCGGGAAGACGACGTTCGGGCCGGTGAGCAGGAACCGATCGTCGGCCGTGCCGCCGATCACGGCTTCGATCGCCGATCCCGCGTGCGTCGCGGAGGCGCCGGCGGCCGTGACGGTGACGCTCCCCAGCCGCACCTCGAGCGCGGCGTTCACGGCCGCGAAGTCCATTCGGTCGGAGCCTTCGGCGGGGAGTTCCTCGACGGAGTCGGTCCCGAACAGATTGGCGAACTCGTAGCTGTCATCCCCCTTGCCGCCGACGAGTCGGTCGCTCGCGAATCCGCCGCGGAGCGTGTCGTTCCCCTCGCGGCCGAGGATCGTGTCGTTGCCGTTGCCGCCGTCGAGGAGATCGTCGCCGGTCGATCCGGTGAGCGTGTCGGCGTCGGCGCCCCCCTCGAACCAGACACCGAGAACGCCGCCGCTGAGCCGATCGGCCCGCGTTCCACCGATCACATGACGGAGGTCGATGATCCCGCCGGTGGCCGTGGCCTGGGAGAGCGAGGCGGCATTGACCATCGAGCCGAAGTCGACGGTCACAGGCGCCGCCCAGGCGCCGTAGTCGAGCGTGTCGAAGGCATCGCGACCGCCGGCCGGGAATCCACCGCCGTCGAGGACTCCCGCGAAGGCGACCCCACTCGCGAGACGGAATCGATCGCTCCGGCCGCTTCCGCGGATCCGATCGATGCCGGCGGCCGTCAGCGCCGTCACGGACGTCGTGCCGGAAGTGGCGGTCATCCGGCCGTCGACGGTGAAAGCGAAGAGGAAGCCGCTGCCGGCGGCGGTGAAGCTCATCCGATCGGTGCCCTGCCCGGCGGCCTCCGTAACGGTGTCGATTGCGCCGGAATCGGCAAACTCGTAGATGTCGTCGTTGAGCCCGCCGGCGAGGGCGTTGATGCCGGCGGAGGCCGAGAGGAGGTCATTCCCGGGGCCGCCGATGAGCGTGTCGTTGCCGGCTCCCCCCTCGAGCCGATCGTCACCGGCGCGGCCGTCGAGCGTGTCGGCGCCGCCTCCGCCATCGAGCGTGTTCGCCGCGGCATCTCCGGAGAGGAGATCGCCCCCGGCTCCGCCACGAACGACCGTAAATCCGGAGATCCCCGCCGTGGCCGTGGCGGTGCCGGCGGCGAGGTCGACGACGACGCGCGTCTTCCACGGGATCCACGCGGCCGTGGGATCGACGTAGGAAAGCGTGTTCACGCCGACCCCGGCGTCGATCCGCGCCGTCGTCGCCGAGGCATCGCGGATCACGACGGAGTCGCTGCCGGCGCCGAGGACCATCGCCTCGAGGGCATCGTTGGCGAAGCTCGTCGAGGTGCCGGCGGCCCCGGTGACGATCGTCCCCTCCAGGGCACTTCCGACCCGCACCGTCTGGGCTGCGTTGATCCGGCTGGCATCGAGGGTGTCGCGGCCACCGCCGGCGAGTTCGACGATCCGGTTGATGCCGCCGGCGATGACGACGAAGGTGTCGTCGTTCCGCCCGCCGCTGAGCGTGTTGCGGCCGGTGCCGCCGAGGAGCGTGTCGTTGCCGCCACCGCCGTCGATCGTGTCGTCGTCGCCGTTCCCGACGATCCAGTCAGCGGCGGTGCCGCCGGTGAGAAGATCGTTCCCCGCCCCCCCGACGATCGCCAGCGGGCCGCTGAAACCGCCGCCGTCGAGCTCGTTGGCCGAGGCGCCGCCGGTGAGGAAGGCTTTCTCGATCGAGGCCACGGTGTGCGTTCCCCACGATTTCCGACCGCCACCGGGAAGTGGCTGCCAGACGTCGAAGACGCCATCGGTGAGCCGGGCCGACGCATCGGCGAGGAACACGAGGGTGTCGAGCCCCGTCCCGCCGTCGAGCGTGTCGGCCTCCGGCCCCGGGGGCACCTGATCAAACTCCCCGCCGAGTGATTGATCGATGAAGACGAGGACGTCGTCGTCGCCGTCGCCACGGAGGGTGTCCGCACCGGTGCCACCGGCGAGCGTATCGCTCCCCGACCCGCCGGAGAGGGTGTCGTTCTCGGCGCCGCCGCAAAGGATATCGGCCCCGGCGCCCCCCTGGAGCGTGTCGTTGCCGGCGTTGCCGAAGGCGATGTCGGTGTCGGCGCCCCCCTTGAGGAGGTCGTTTCCGGCGTTCCCCTCGAACCAATTGAATCCGTCCCGGGCGCCGAGGAGCGTGTCGGCGCCATCGTTGCCGAGGAAGGTGTCCCCCTGGAGACCGCCGGAGAGGAAGTCGTCGCCGCCGCGGCCGCGGAGCCAATCGTGGCCGCCGATGCTCCGCACGTTCGTCGGGAGATCGGTGCCGTCGTCGCCGTAGAGGCTGTCCTTCTCTTCGCCGCACCCACCGTCGATGAAGTCGTCACCGTCGCGGAGATCGACCGCGCTGGGTTGATCGCCGAACGACACGTCGATCGTGCCGCCGCCGGTGACGTTCACGGTGAAGTCGGGAGATCCCGGGGTCGGGGCGATCGTCGCCCGGCTGACCGCGAGCCCGCCCGAGGCGAGGTTGGGGAGCCCCGCGACCGCGCCGAGCCGCGTCACGGCCTGGGCCGCGGCGAGCGGGAGCTTGAACAGGCTCTCGTCGCGGCCGAGAGCCACAAGCGCCGTGCCCGCGAGCCACTCCAGACCGATCAGCGCCGTCCCGATCTTGTCGTTGAGGAGACGGCGGACGATCGTCGCGTTGGGGCCGCGGACGCCCGGATCGATGCGGAGGAGCACCTGATCCCCTGGCGAGACCGCATCGAGGCTCGCCGGCATCCGCGGCAGCGCGATCGCGTAGACCTCCCGAGGGCCGACGACGGCGACGTCTCCGACCGGATACCACGTGCTGCCATCGGCTCCCAGAAGCGCGCCGAGATCGCTCCAGACGCGCGTCGAGATCGAGAAGCGAAGGAGCCCGCCGTCGGCGCGGACCCCGAGGAGCGTGTCGCCGTCGAGCGTGTCGAGGGCGACGAGCACCGATCCCCCCGGCACGACGCCGAGCGCCGCGAGCTGCCCCGTCGTCGTATCGAGCCGCCACAATCCGGCGATGCCGGCCGCGACTCCATGCTGTCCATCGACGGCAGTTCCGGTGACGTAGGCGATCTCGCGCGCCGTCATGGCGACATCGCGGACCGCGATTCCGTCGACCACGAGGCCCGCAGCGGCCGATGGCACGACCGGATCGATCGCGGAGAGCATCCCCTTTCCGGTGGCAACGTCGAGGCCGAAGGCCCAGAGTTGGTCGGGGACCGAAGCCCCGCCCTGGCTCACCTCGATCCACGGCCCGGCAACGATCTGGCGGATGGTGTACTGACCTGGGGCCACCGCCGTGAAACGGAAGGCGCCGCGCTCGTCACCGGTGATCGCTCCGTCGCCATCGAGATCGACATCGCCGCTGGTCGCCGAGGCCACGACGCTGCCGTTGGCGGCGACGAGCTCCACCCGTTGCCCCGGGAGCGGCGCACCGAGGCCGCCGGCGAACAGCTGGCGCACCGTCCCCTGAACGATCCCCGTGGCGACCTGGACGATCTGCGCTCCGGCGGCTGCCGGAGCCATCGGGGCGCCGATCACGAACTCGAACACGAAGTCGCCTCCGCTCGTGCCGTCGCCGGAGGCATAGCGATCGCCCCCCGGCGTCAGCGGGGACGGATTCGTCCACTCGCCGTCGAGCCGGTTGCCGCCGACCGAGGTCACCGAGTCGTCGTCGAGGACGATCCGGTAGCGGCCGGCGGGGAGCATGGAAGAGCCGAGAGGCTTGACGAACGCGTACTCGAGCCGATTGGGCTGTGTCGGGGTGCCGAGATAGGCAAGCGCGATCACGGCGCCGTCCTTGCCGTCGGCGGCCACGGCATGGAGCGTCGCCCCGGCAGCGAGCTTCCCGAGCCCGATGCCGGAGCAGACTTCGAAGGCGATCCGCGTGAAGGAGACGGCCGGGGCGATCGCGTTTGTCTGGGCGGCGCCGTCGGGTACCGGCGACCAGCGGATCGGTGCCGCCGCCCCCTCGCCGAGGAGCACCTGCTTGACGACGGGGAAGGTATTCGTCGCGATCGTGAAGTCGTACGACTCCCGCGACCCGCCGCTGGTGAGCATCACATCCCGTTGCTCCGGTGCCACGTGTCCGCAGAAGGGGAGGGCTGCGATCCGCACCGTGTAGGCCCCGGGCAGAAGGTCGCTGAACGCATACCGCCCCGTGGCGTCGGTGAATGCAACCGGCTCGTCGAGGTCAGGATCCCCCACCGCGTCATGGCTGCCGTCGCCGTCGAGATCGAGATAGACGGGGATGCCCGCCGCCGGTGAAGGCTGCGCCGTGACGTCGCGAACGAATCCCGAGATCGTGCCGGGGCGGTAGAAGGCGAAGTCGACATGGGCCGAAGGGTGCTCCGCATCGAGGGGGAGAAGGACACTCGTGACGGTGCCGGGCGAGGGCGTCCAGTCATCGCTCGGGAGGCGGCGGACCGAGACGAGCCAGCTTCCCGCCGGTAGGCCGTCCCGCGCCGGGAGGGCGACGGTGCCGCCAGGGCTGTCGAGGGTGAGCGCCGGGATCGTGGCGTCGCTGCGAGAGGCGACGACGATTCCCCATGTCCCGCCCGACGTGGCATCGGGCTCCCCTGGATCCCGGGATCCGTCGCCGTCGAGATCCTCGAAGATCGAAACCGTGATCGCGTAGGGCGACTCTGGGAACACCTCGGGGTGATAGAAGACCTCTGGCGCGCACGGGGCGTTGCCCTGCCCGGTGCGGAGCCGGGAGGTGAAGCCGCCGTGGAGAGCGTCCTCGATCAGCCTCCCGGAGGCCTCGTCGGCGAGCAGCCACGCGTAGCCGAGGGAGGTCGTGCCGCCGTAGACCGTGTCGGCCCCTTCGCGGCCGTAGATGTCGTCGTCGCCCGGGCCCCCTTCGATCCAGTTGTTGCCGGCGCCGCCGTCGATGACGTCGTTGCCATGCCCGCCGAAGATTGAGGCGTCGCCGCCGCCGGCCGCGAGCCAGTCGCTCGACGGTCCGCCGAGAAGAAGATCGGCACCGGTCCCGCTGCGGATGACGTCGCTCTCGAAGCCGCCGGCAAGGAAGTCGGCGCCCTGGCTGCCGTAAAGCGTATCGCGGCCGTCGTCGCCGCTGGCCCAGCTGCCGTAGAGGCCGGTGGCGGCCGTCTCCCCGGCGGCGGTGATCGCGCCGGCGACGGCTGGGGCAAACACTCCGAGCGCCTCGGAGTTCACCCAGATCGTGTCGTCTCCCGGTCCTCCGTGGAGAACGTTGACGCCGTTGCCCCCCTCGATCCGATCGTCGCCAGCCACGGCCGGATCGAGATCGTTGCCCCCGTCACCATGGATCGTGTCGTTGCCGTCGTCGCCGCTGATCGCGTCGTTGCCGGCATCGCCGTAGATCGTGTCGGCGCCGCGGCCGCCGGAGACGTCGTCGTCCCCTTCGCCGGCGCGGATCGTGTCCTTGCCATCGCCGCCATGGATCGTGTCGGCGCCGGTGCCTCCTGCGATCGTGTCGTTGCCCGCCGCGCCGGCTCCGTAAGTCAGATGGGTTTTCTTGAAGTCGACTAGGTCGCCGGCTTCGTCCTCGCCGTAGAGGACGTCGGCGCCGTCGCCGCCATTGAGCGTGTCGGCGCCGCCATAGCCCCAGAGGAAATCGTCGCCGCCACCGCCGAAGAACTGATCGTCGCCGCGCCGGCCGCGGAGTTGGTCGTTGCCCGCGTTCCCGTCCACCGTGCCGGCATCCCCCCACAGCCGGTTCGCGCGGAGGCCGCCGGTGATCCGGTCGTTGCCGGGGCCACCGAAGCCGCACAGGGCGATATCGAGGCCGTCGCTCACCTCGATGACGTCGTTGCCGACCCCGGCGTCGAAATACACAACCCTGATCGAGCCCATCTGCGCTGCGGAGAACGTCGTCTCGTGCCCCCAGGCGCGGACGGTCATGCCTCCCCCCGCGGCAGGCAGAAGGATGAACTCCTCGTCGCCATCGGTCGTCGCCCCCGGCACGACGCGGTCGGCGCGGGGGCCCGAGTTGAGGACGAGGACCTTCGCCTGCGAGCCGAAGGACAGCGTGCTCCCATCGATGCGGCCGGTGTCGGTGGCGGTGACGATCTCGGCGAGGACCGGGTC
Source organism: uncultured Planctomycetaceae bacterium (assembly GCA_903951635.1). Lineage (GTDB taxonomy): Bacteria > Planctomycetota > Planctomycetia > Pirellulales > UBA1268 > QWOP01. The sequence goes on along the minus strand of CAJBCV010000256.1, from coordinate 6,053 downwards.
GGCCGGCGGACAGGTGATCGCGTCGAAGTCGGCGATCGTCGCCGACCCGAGGTTGTAAGTCTTGTGGTAGAGCGACACCCAGCCCCACGGCCCGTCGAACCCGACCTTGAGATAGGCATCGAGCGAGGCCTTGAGCGCACCGGCGAAGTCGAAGACGCACTCCGGACTGCGGAGGAAGTTGGAGACGAACTCATCGAGGTAGACCTTGCCGTCGCCGTTGTTGTCTTTGAAGTTCGCCTCGAGCGAGCCGAACAGGCCACCGTCGATCCCGGCGACGGCGAAGTCCGCGATCCCCACGCCGAGGCCCGCGCCGACGGTGGCCCGGAACCAGGCTTCGGGGGCATCGACGCCGGCGGAGAGATGGTCGTCGAAGCAGAGGCCGTCGAAGATCTTCAAGGGGGCGACGCTGCTCCCCCCGAACGCCGCGCGGATGCCACGGGTGTCGAAGATCAGATCGAGGTTCGCGCCGATATCGACGCCGCCGAAGAGATGACCGACAAACGGCCCCCAGATCTGGTAGTAGTCGTCCTCGCTGAAGTGGGCCTCGAGGCCGGGGACATCCCAGCGGATGAGGTCGACCGGCCGGCCGAAGAGAAGCCGGAAGACCTGCGTCGCCGGGTCGGTGAGGAGCGGAAAGGTGATCCCGAAAGAGTCCTCGAGCCCGCCGAGGCCGAGATCGGGGATCGCGCCCGCTGACTGGAGCCCGAAGGCCTCGTTGCCGATCGGCGTCGAGCCGAGGAGAGTCGCCGTCGAGAAGGCCTGGAGATCCCCGAAGTTGATCGTCACGCCGTTTTGGATCCCGCCGAGGATGCTCCGGACCGAGGCGACCTTCTCGAGCAGATCGAGGAACTTTTGGCCCTGGGGGCCGAGTGTGCCGGATTCTTCGATGGCCTTGAGGTAGGTGACGGGGCCGCGGCCGACTTTCCTCGACAGGTCGGAGATGACCGGCACCTCCTCTTCGAGGATCCCGATGATCGGGGCGAGTGGCTCGGTGATGGCGTTGAACTTGTCGAACAGCCGGGAGAGGAAGCTGTCGTCGCCGACGAGGCCCTCCATACCGAGCGAGATGTCTCGGATGCCATCGAAGTGGAACTTCGAGCCGAAATCGATCGCCTTCGGATCGAGATCGGCGATGTGGATCGGGCTGCCGTCGGCCTCCGAGAACCCGAGCCCGAGTCCCGCGGAGACCGTGCTCACACTGAACATCTCGGCCTCGATCTTCACATCGAGATTGCCGCGGATGTCAGCCGCCACCGTCGCGGTGCCGACGAGATCGGGGAGGCTGGCCAGGCCGATCCGGCCAGCCCCGATGTCGAGGCCGAGATGGGCATCGAGCTCACGGTTGGCGATCGCGGCCGCCTTGACCGGGTCAGGCGCGGCGCCATCCCAGTCGATCCGGCCGTTGGTGTTGTCGGTGAGGCGGAAGTAGAGGGAGCCGAGGCCGAGTTCGAGTTCCGAGCCGGCCCCGTCGGCGGTCGCGCCGAAGCCGAGGCCGACGCCCACGCTCAGTTCGTTCCCCGCCACGCCTTCGAGGAAGAAGCCATCGACGCGGCTGTAGCCGAGACCGACATGGAGCGTGAAGTCGGTGGCGAGGTCGAGAGCGCCTTGACCGCGGAGGGAGAGCCCGAGGGCGTCGACGCCGAGCTTGATCTTGCCGGCGGCGAGCGTCGTGACGTCTGTCTTCGAGAGGGTGAGATCGACGACGACAGCGTCGTCGGCGGCGAGCTTCGACCATTCGATGACATCGTGGGCCGCTCCGGCCGCTGAGACGATCCTCAGCCCCGCCGTGGCGCCGGCGAGATTTGCCAGGCTCGTGCGGAACGTGTCGGGAGAGTCGAGATTGATATCGCCAAAAAGGTTTGCGAGTGTCGTGAAGAAACCGATGTCCTCGGCGTCGATGCCGCCGAGGAAGGGGAGCTTGGCGAAGAGGTCGCCGACAACCCCGGTCGTGAGAGCGTCGATGAATGCTTCGGCGCCGCTGCGCCAGGCGCCCAGATCGACCGGAAGATCAGGGGCTTCGAGGATCGCCCTCGGGCTTGCGAAATAGGCCTTCCCCTGTGGATCGAGGTCGGGGTGATAGGTGGGGGTGAGCGTGAAGGTGGGGGTCGCCGATGGCTCGATCACCGCGCTGGCGGCGAGGGTGCCGAGGTGGGGACGGAGAGGATGGAAGAGTGGAAACCCGGCGTCGAGCTTGACGTTCGGGGTGACGGTTCCCGCGGCCGTGAGGTCAAACGTCGCCGGCCCGGCGCCGGCGGTGTCGGTGAGCTTGAACCAGAAAGGGGACGACGCGTCGGCCGAGCCGATCGTGAGCCCGGAGAGGCCGCCGAGCGTCGCCGTGAGCGGGGCGCCGGCCCCCGTGTCGACGCTGGCCTCCAGATGGAGCGCCGCCTTGGAAGGGGCGAGCGTCGGCGTGCCGGAGACGGGATCCCAGCCGAGCTGGACCGTGGCACTCCCCCCGAACACCACCGTCAGCCCATCCCCGCCATGGATCGAAAGCGGGATGCCGCCGGGGGCGTCGATCGTCGGCAGCCGGAGCTTGGCGTGGAGCGTGTCGAAGGTCAGTTTGACCTCGAACTCCCCTCCGCCTGCGACGCCGTCTGGCGTCGCAGGCGCCAGGGAAATGCCGATGCCGGGGAGCGCCGCCTGGAGGCGCGTCGAGAAATCCTCGAAGCCGACGCCGAGATGATCGATGCCGTTGAGGATCGCCGTGAAGGCTGTGAGGAGCGGGGCGTAGTGGGGGAGCTTGTCCGGAGCCGGGCTCCAGTCGAAGTCGGGGTGGGAGGCGGGGGTCGGGAGTGCCGAGAGGATCTCCCGTCCGGCGGCCGCCCAGGCCCGCAACCGACGGACCAGTTCGCCGTCGAAGTCGCCGAAGCCGTTCGGTCCGGCGACCCGCGCCTGCCAGTCGCGGCGGAGCGCGCCGAAATCCCAGACGAGCTTCTGCCAGGCGGTGATCGTGGCCGCATGCGGGGCGAACGCCGCTTCGGGAACGACGACGTGGAGTTCGCGGAGCGTCTCGTCGAAGAAGGCGTTGAGATCGAGATCGACGAGCCCCGCCGAGCCACGCAGGGCGATCGCCTGAGCGGCGGGCGATTGCCAGATGACGTTCTGCAGCGAAGGCAATTGGAAGGCGCTGCCGGTCCCTGCGGCGACGGCCGGGTCGCCAAGAATGGGGAGGAGATCGAGCGGTGCGGCGGCCTTCGCTGCGGCCGCGAGTCCGAGGAGATCGCCGAGGGTGCCACTGGCGAGCGGGAGAGCGACGTCGTCGATCCCCGTCGAGGCGAGCCAATCGGAGACGAGGCGGAGCATGGCGGGGAGATCGGCAAACGAGATCTCCCCATGGCCGGCGGCGATCTCCGTCAGCTTGGGGCTCGGCGTGACGACCACCCCGCCCCAGCCGGTGCCGGAAGAGATTCCGAGGCTCGGCACGGCGGACGGCGTTGGGAGGCTGCCGAGCTTGACGGCGATCCCATCGCCTTCGGCGGTGAGCGTCGTGTAGGCGGCGGCGGCGAGACCGAGGGCCCCCATCGCGCTGTGCGTCGTCGTGAGTTCGAGTCTGCATTCGAGGGCTGAAGCGTCGAAGCTGGCCTTCACGGACGCGCCGATGCCACCGGCGGCCGAGGCGATGTCGGCGAGGGTCGTGCGCCCATCGGGGCGTCCGAGGTCAGCGAGGCTGACGGTGAGATCGGCGGCGCCGACGACGCGACCCTGGCCGGCCTTGACCGACAGCGCGATCGGCCCGAGAGCGGCGCCGGCGACGATGCTCGAGTCGAGCGAGAGCGCGGCCGTGCCGATCGCCCTGGCGGAAAACGAGATCCGATCCGAGAGCCGGTCGGCATCAGGGTCGATGGCCGGATCGGACCCTGGAACGTAATCCTGAGCACCGACGGGCGGAAGCCGGACCCCGACCGACACGGCGAGCTTCGTCGAGAGCTCGATCTTTGCCGTCGCCTCACCGACGAACGACAGTCCGCCGAACCGGCCGCCGGCATCGGCATCCTGTCGGCCGCGGAGTGACTCCGGGACGAGCGTGTCGACGTCATACGCAGCCGAGGTCTCGAGGTCCGAGGCGAGGGGGAGGAGAAACTCGACGACACCCGCCGCGGCATTCCAGCGGAGGCCAAGGTCGGCCGGATCGATCGCCCGTGCCGGATCGCCGACCGGCGGAAGGGCCGCGGCGATCCGCTCGAGCATCGCGTCGACCGTGTCGAAACTCGGCACGCCCCCCGGACCAGAGAGCGACGCCACGAGCGTGGCAGCGTCATGCCCGAGGTCGAACAGACCGTCGAGACGCTTGCCGACGACCGGAACCGCGACGTCGGCGAGGAACGACGGCGCGAGCTGCGCGGTCGCTGTCGCGGCCGCGCCGAAATCACTCGCCCGCGTGCCCCCGAAGGTGGCGAAGTCGATGCTCGTTCCCCCGTCCGAAGGCGTGAGGGAGAGCGGCGCGATCGCGATGCTGTCGGGGCCAGCGAACGGATCGGGAGCGGAAAGATGAAGGCTCGTGAGCCGCCCGGATTCGGCGAAGCCACCGAGCGCGAGCTGGAACGGCAGGGCGACGTCGAACCGATTGCCGGCGGCCGGTGCGACGGTGAACAGGTCGGCCGCGGCCGCGGCGACGAGCCTCCCGGCGGGGATCGTCACCGCGCCGGCCGGGAGCGCGAGCGTGGCGCCGACGTCGAGATCGACGGCGACGTCGGTAGTGCCTGCGGCGCTGGCGAGTCGGAAGGCGCCGAGCGAGGCCTCGAGATCGTCGGCGGCGGCGGTGGCCGTGGCAAAGACACGGATCGGCTCCAACCGGAGCTGGATCGCCTCGATCCCGGTGACACCGGGGCTGCGCACGATCCCGAATCCGATCCGCCCCTCGAAGCCGGCGGTGACCGGCACCGTGACCGGGCCGAGCCGCAGTCCCCGGTCAAACGTCGTCGCTGCGGCGCCCGCGGCGCCGGGATGCTGGCCGAGGGCGAGCTCGTAGTCGGGCAGGGAGCGCTGCTCACCGATGGTCAATTCGAACCACAGCGTGTCAGTGGCGGCCGGGCCATCGACACGCGCGGTGAAGTCGCGGATCGCGAGGCCCCCGGCGCTTGCCGCGGCGGTGAAGGCGTCGCGGACCGCCGCCACCGTCATCGCGCCGCTGAGCCGGGGGGCGATCGGATCGGCGAGCCCGGCGGTAATCCGATCGCCGATCGGTGTCAGACAGCCGAGGGGATCGGCGATCCCGGCTGTCGCCGCGCCGAGCGTGCCGCTGACTTCCACCGCGGAGAGTTGATGGGCGAGGGCCTCGATCGATTGGCGAAGGGCGAGGACCTGGCCGGCGTCGAGGCCCACCGAGTCGAGCGCGCCGGGAGCGGTGAGGACGAGCCTCGTTTCGAGCGGCTCGAGGTCGAAGGCACGTCGCGCGAGTCGGCGCCGGGCCATGCGGGGAAGCTGCCCGCTTCCGCGCCGTCGGCGCCGAGCCCAAGGGAAGAGTCCTCGGAACCACCCTTCGAGTGACCGGGTCATCATCGCCCCCCTTCATCAGTCCATCCCGGCCGGGAATCGACAGGGATGGAGCGGCTCGATCAAGAAGCGCCCTGGACGCGTCGCCTCGCTGACAGGAAGTAGACAATCGAACCCGCGGTGCGGCAATCGGAGGGACGCTTGTTGGCAACGTTTTTTGGTCGATCGTTTGTGGCCGCGGTGGCGATGCAATGACGGGCGAGAGAAGAACACCCCTGCTTTCGTGCGGGATGGGGAGGCCGTCGGATGGGGGATCGAATAAGCGAATGAATGGCTGTGGGAAAGACCCCTCGGCAACCGACGGGGTGAGAGTGTTCAACCCCGACGGTCCGGCAGACTGTGACGGCGGAGCCTCCTTGCATGCACGGGGATCAGGGAGATCGTTCGAAGAACGAAGGGATTGCGATCCGCTCTTCCCGCGCTCCCCAGGACAGCCTCCATGATCCATCCGACCGAGTCAGTCGCCGCGGCGCTTGTCAAAGCCGGGATCACGATTCCGGCGGTGCCCAAGCCGGCCGGGGCCTATGTCGGGGCGATCCGCACCGGCAACCTCGTCG
>CAJBCV010000255.1 GCA_903951635.1 uncultured Planctomycetaceae bacterium | reverse complement strand
GGACGGTTGCCGTCAATGTAGATCGGATCGCGCCGCTTGACCTTGGCGCGGGGCTTGGCCTTCTTCTTGGCGAACTTGCCGAACTTCGGATTGGCAGGAGGCATCGTGTGCTCGTGTGGAAACGGAACCGGGGAGAACGCAGCCGTAGGACGGAATACCCGCCATCATACGCGCCGAACGGAAAACTTTATACAGGGCTCATCATTGGAGGCTCAACGCCTCACCAAAAAAACCATCGACGCGGAAAGGTCCACGTCGATGGCGAAGGAGTCGGGGGAACTCGGCCGGAAAGGCCGGCGGAGGCCGGGACAACGCCCCGGCCTCCGCCTGGCGGATGCCGATTGAGAACCCGGAAGACTAGTAGCGATCGCCGCCACCGTAGCCACGGCCGCCGCCGCCGCCACCACCGTAGCCACCACCACCGCCGCCGCCGTAACCGCGGCCACCGCCGCCGCCCGGACGACCACCACCGCCGCCGCCGCCACCCGGACGCGGGGTGCGCTCACGAGCCTCGTTGACGGTCAGCGGACGACCGTTGAGCTCGTGGCCATTGAGGGCCGCGATCGCGGCCTGGAGCCCGTCGTCGGTCTCCATCTCGACGAAACCGAAGCCACGCGACCGACCGGTTTCACGGTCGGAGATCACCTCGGCGGAGCGCACGGCACCGTGCGCGGAAAACATCTGCTCCAGATCGGAGGACGTGGTGGACCATGGCAGGTTCCCCACGTAAATCTTCCGGGACATAAAAACAACCTCTAGGACTCGGGAACTGGTACCTGGAATCACATCGACTTGTCGACCATCGCCGAAGCACGCACCGCAGTTCCCGATCGGACTCGATGTGCGGACGAAAGTCAGTCGTACCCTGCAAGTTCTAGCATTTCGTCGATCCAGGGACAACTCCGCCCGTGGTGTCAAGGGCTTCCCTGGGGAAATTTTTTTGCCGCTCCGCCAAACACCCCCCTCATGAGCCAGGCGAAGCGGGGGCCGATGGGGCGGCAGGGAGCCCCTCCGGAGGGCCGTCCAAAGGACTCTTTCGAGGGCTCTTCTTGCGGCCTTTTTTTCGCTTTTCTTCGCCGTCCCGCCACTCCCAGGGGGCGACCGGATCGGTGTCCACCCAGAGGCCCAGGTGACGGGCTTTGGCCTCCCGCTCCTCCGCCTCGAGCACCGGATCGTCGACGACGCTGCGCTGATGCCAGGCCATCCCGGCGGCAAGGATATCGATCCGGAGGTCCTGGCCGTTGATCCGGATCGTCGCCAGGGTGTAGCCGGTCGAATCTTTCCCCAGTTCGGTGACTTGGAGGTCGCGCCCCTTCGTGACCTTGCCGAGATGGTCGCGGGCCGCCTTGAAAAATGGCTGGCCGTCTTCCGGGCTCTCGATCCCCTGGATCCTCACCTTGTGGAGCTTGTCGTTCTCGTCACGGATTCGCAGCGTGTCGCCATCGATGGGGGCCTCGGCCTTCCCTACCCACGTGGTGGAGGCCGGTTGCAGGGCCGTGGCAACGAGAACGAGCAGTTGGCCGACGATGGTGGGCATGACTTCCTCCGTGCGATGCCCCGATGATAGCCGCGAACGCTCCCCAGCGTGAACGGGGCAGGCTCCACGGAGGGCGGGGGAGGGCAGGGGAGAGGAGTTCAGGGGGTGCCGACGTTCGCCCGCTCGAGAACACAGTTCCCCGACTCGCTTTCGACGACCAGCCTGCCCGCCTCGTCGATCATTCCCCTGTATTCGACGGTGTCACTGGCGATCCGCCCGAAGGTGAGACGCATCGTCGGTCCGTCGGCACGCCAAGTGAACGATCGGGACGCGGTGG
>CAJBCV010000254.1 GCA_903951635.1 uncultured Planctomycetaceae bacterium | reverse complement strand
GCCGATCGCCGACGGTGAAGGCCGGGTGGTCACCGGGAAGTTCGTGACCCGCGACGTTGCCAACGTCGTACGGATCACGCTCGCGAATGGCACCGAGATCCGAGCCACCGACGTCCATCCGGTCTGGTCGCTCGACCGTGAAGACTGGGTGCCAGCCGGAAAGCTCGAGCCCGGCGAGCAGATCGACACACTCACAGGCCCAGTGGCCATCGCAAGCGTCGAGCCGCTCGATCGGCACCCGGCCGTGTACAATCTCGAAGTCCACGGCGAGCACGTCTACCGCATCGCGGTCGATGGGGTGCTGGTGCACAACGCGGGGCCGGGCGATTGCCTAGAAGGGCTTGCTTCAATCAGATTGTTTCGAGGAGGAGCAAATCTAAACCCACGACTAGGAGTCGACGTAAAAAAAGCTGCGGATGGCCTGATTCACCCTCTTGGCAAGAATGGAATACCACAGGGACTGTCTTTGAACATCGACCCGAAGAACCTGTTTATACAGAAGTGGGGCGGGGCATTCCGTGTCGCTGATATTCCTGAAGGATTGCAAGTCCTGCAGTCCGGCAATCCGGGGCACTATGTTGTCGCACCTGCATCGCCGATGACATTCGAGGCTTACCACGCTCTATGCAGTAGAATTTCTCTCCTCTTCCAGAACGTGATTCCATAATGACGCAGCCTAATCCGGTTAATGTTCTTTGTTCGCAGATTGCCGCTGGTGAATACTTGGCAATTCGAGACCTCATGAACTCGGGGGTTGACCTCAATATGCAAGGTAGCATGGGCCAAACGCCACTTATGGTTGCCGCCAACGAAGGGTTGACTGACATTGTGTCGCAGTTGATAGAGAACGGCGCAGTGGTGAATGCTTCCGGTGAAATGGGGTTGACGCCACTTCACGAAGCGGCCTCGAATGGACATGCCGTAACTGTGCTGCAATTGATTCAATTCGGAGCAAGCGTGAATGCGGCGTCCGTTGATGGAGTTACTCCACTGATGTGTGCTGCTGCTTGGGGGCATGTTGAGGCTGCTAAAGTCCTCATAGAACATGGCGCAGATTTGAGACTTGCCGATAGAAGCGGAGCAACTGCTTTTGACATTGCAGGTGAGAAGGGTGAGGGCAGGGTGGCCGAGATCCTCAAGGCGGCAGATGCGCGTATGCGCCGACAATGAAGCCTGCAACGACTGGACGTGCATCCTCCGTGCGGGAGTATTTGAGCCCAATTGGCACAAGGAAAAGCAGCAGCGACATGGCTACCAAGGGACGGAGACCAATCACCAGCAACTGAGGCCGCCGAGCCGTGGCGAGGATTCAGGGTGTAAACGTGAACCCTTTGGCCACGGTACCCGCCAAGTATTGTTTGATCCCGCCTCTCGGTCCGTTGGCTAACGCGATAACACCGGGCACCACCGATCGCCGTGGCGATGGCAACGCCCAGAGCCATCCCCGCCACAAGCGGCAGCGATGGATTCAACAATGGGCGTCGCCCAGCCGGCGGAAATCGTTACGATGTGTGCGCCCACCACAACCACCCTTGCATGCCCTGATAGCCTCCAGACGGTGATCAAAGATCCCGTCAACGAGGAGGCGATTCATGGGTCGACAGTCGGATCCACGGAAGGCTGCGGCGTGGGAGCGTCGCCTGGCCCGCTACGGTGATACAGGGCTCACGGTGGCCCGATTCTGCGACCGCGAGGGAGTGTCGATCGCGACCTTCCACTACTGGCAGCGGAAGCT
>CAJBCV010000253.1 GCA_903951635.1 uncultured Planctomycetaceae bacterium | reverse complement strand
GACTACGCGGCGCTCGCCGGCTTCTTCACCGGCGTGAAGCTCAAAGTTCTTCCCGGCGGCGGCGAGGGGGTGGTGTCGCGCGGGGGTGTCGATCTCCCCCATCCGCGGACCGGCGTGGCGGTGCCGGCGGCTGCGCTCGGCTCGGCGCCGGCTGCCTTCAGTGGGCCGTCTGTCGATCGCCGTCGGCTCCTGGCCGAGTGGGCGACAGCCCCGGAAAACCCGTTCCTCGCCCGGGCGATTGCCAACCGGCTCTGGGCCCACTACTTCGGCCGCGGCCTCGTCGAGCCGATCGACGATCTCCGTGCCACAAACCCCGCCACGAACGAGCCGCTCCTCGACCATCTCGAAGCCCGCCTCAAGGCCCTCCGCTTCGATCTCCGCGCTTTCACGCGCGAGCTTGTCGCCTCGCGCACCTACCAGCTCGCCGCCGCGCCGGCCCCCGGTGCCGAGGAGGATCGGCGGCACTTCTCCCATGCACACCCCAAGGCGCTTCCGGCCGAGGTGCTCCTCGACGCGATCTGCCAGGCGACCGGCGTGAGCGAGTCCTTCAACGGTTGGCCGGAGGGGACGCGCGCCGTCGAGGTGTGGGACAATCGCATGCCGTCGTACTTCCTCAAAGTGTTCGGCCGGCCGGTGCGGGCGACGGTCTGCGAGTGTGAGCGGGGCACCGAGCCGAGCATCGCCCAGGCGCTCCATCTGATCAATTCACCCGAGATCGAGGCGAAGCTCGGCGCCCGCCACGGCACCGCCCGCCGGCTTGCCGAATCGTCGCTTCCCCCCGCGGCGATCGTCGAAGAGCTCTGCCTGGCAACGCTCTCCCGGCCACCGACGGTGGCCGAGCTGGCGGCGCTTCTGCCGCTGTTTGCCGCCGGTGCGGAGCCGGTCGCCGGCAGCGACGCGGGCGAAGGGGCGGCGGTGCGCCGCGCGGCGGTGGAGGATGTCCTCTGGACCTTCCTCAATCGCAAAGAGTTTCTCGGGAACCACTGAGGGAGGGAGCGATGGAAACGTTCGCGATCGGCGGGCCCGCACGGCGGCGTTGTGACGGCGTCTCGCGCCGGCATCTCCTCCGCCTCGGCTCGGCCGGAATCCTCGGTGGGCTGGGCGGTGGGCTCGCGCTGCCGGGGCTGCTTCGGGCTCAAGAAGCTCGCGCGCCGGGATCGCCCCAGCCGCGCGCGAAGAACGTGATCTTCATCTTCCTCGAAGGAGGCCCGCCGCAGCAGGACATGTGGGATCCGAAGCCGGGGGCGCCGGCCGAGATCCGTGGCCCCTTCAAACCGATCCAGACGTCGGTGCCGGGCACGATCTTCACCGAGCACTGTGCGCGCTCGGCGCGGATCGCCCACAAGTTCACCGTCGTCCGCAGCCACACCCACGCCGACAACGGCCATGCCACTGGCTACCACTACGTGATGACCGGCCGCCGCGCCCCTTTCGCCGACGGCGAGTATCCCGTTCCCACCAACGAGCACTTCCCGTCGCTCGGCTCGATCGTCGCCCGCGAGCGCGGCTCTGCCGGCACGGTGCCGCCGTATGTCAACCTGCCCCATCCGATGTCGGCCGGGGGGCCGGGGTTCTATGGGCCCGAGCATGCCCCGTTCGTGATCGAGGCCGATCCGAGCCAGCCCGACTTCGAGGTCAAGGATCTCGGTCGGCTCGCCGGCCTCTCGGAGGCCCGGCTCACCCGCCGCCGCGATCTCCTCGAGCGGCTCGAAGCCGACCGGGGGACGCTGCCGCTTTCGGGGCGGTCTGCGGCGATGGCGACGTATTACCGCAAAGCCAACGACCTGATCACATCGCCGCAGGCCCGTGCCGCGTTTCGCATCGAGGACGAGCCCGCGAAGCTCCGCGAGGAGTATGGCCTGACGCAGATCGGGCAGTGCGCGCTCCTCGGCCGGCGGCTCGTCGAGGCGGGCTGTCGGTTCGTGGGGATCGACGCCCCCGGTTGGGATGTCCACTTCAACTGTTTCCCCTCGCTCTCGACCGACCTCATCCCGCCGGCCGACCGGGCCTTCGCGGCGCTCGTCGACGATCTCGACGCCCGCGGCCTCCTCGCCGAGACGCTCGTCGTGATGATGGGGGAGATGGGGCGGACGCCGAAGGTGAACGCCCAGGCCGGCCGCGATCACTGGTCGATGGCTCAGTGCATCCTCTTCGCCGGGGCCGGCATTCGCGCCGGGCAGGTGATCGGCGCTACCGACGCCCAGGCGGCCGCGCCGACGCGCGATCCGGTGAGCATCGCCGATTTCCGTCACACGCTGCTGTGGCTTCTGGGGATCGATTCCCGGAAAGAGTTCGACGATCCCCTCGGCCGCCCTGTCCCCCTCTCCGATGGCGGCGTGCTGATCCCCGGGCTGATCGCGTGAGGGTGCGGGACTTTCCAAACGGGTTACGATTCCTGCCCGGAGCTAACTTCCATTCACCGTGTGAATGATTATCATTCACGTCATGAATGAACACACACTTCCGCGACTGGCTGCAGGGGCGCTCCGCGAGCGGTTAAGGGTGATGCCCGCCGTGATCGTGAGCGGGGCCCGTCAGGCGGGCAAGAGCACGCTCGTGCAGGAACCGGTGGCGGGGAAGCGTCACTATGTCACGCTCGACGATCTCGATGTCTGCGACCTCGCCCGGCGTGACCCTCTGGCGCTGGTTGGCGGGGAAACACGTTTGACAATCGACGAGGTGCAGCGAGAACCTCTCCTCCTCCGGTCGATCAAGCGGGCGATCGACAACCAACGCGTGCCGGGGCGGTTCTTGCTCACCGGTTCGGCGAACCTCCTGATGATGCGCGGGGTGTCGGAGTCGCTCGCCGGGCGGGCGAGTTATCTCACGCTCTGGCCGATGACGCGTCGTGAGCAGGCGGGGGCTAGCCGGGCGGGGCTGTGGCCGGAGTTGTTGGCGGCGGAGGATGCGTCGTGGCGCGAGCTACTCGGTGACCTCGACGCCGAATCGGAAGACTGGAAGCGACTGGCACGACGGGGAGGCTTTCCGACGCCTGCCCTCCACCTCCGCACCGACCGGGAGCGGTCGATCTGGTTCGATGGCTATGTCCGTACCTACCTTGAACGCGATCTCCAGGATCTCGCATTGATCACGGCGCTCCCCGACTTTCGCCGGCTCATGCGGGCTGCCTGCCACCGTCTCGGCCAGATGGTCAATCAGACGGAGCTCGGTCGCGACACCGCGCTTCCTCAGCCGACTGTCCACCGCTATCTCAATCTGCTCGAGACGTCGTATCTGCTCCTGCGGATTCCGGCCTTCGCCCGCAATCGCACCAAGCGGTTGATCAAGTCGCCCAAGCTCTATTGGGGCGATACCGGCGTCGCCCTCTACCTTTCCGGCGGCGACGACCCCGGCGGAGCGCATCTGGAAAATGTCATCCTCAACGATCTCCTGGCCTGGCGGGATTCGAGTGTGGAGAGGATCGATCTGCATTACTGGCGCACCGTCACCGGCGAGGAGGTCGATTTTGTCGTCGAATCCGGGGAGCGATCGATCCCGATCGAGGTGAAGGCGACGGCCCGGCCACGGCTGGCCGACGCTGCCGGCTTGCTCGCCTTCCGGGCCGAATATGGGAGGGCCGCGCGGGCCGGGCTGCTTCTCCATGCCGGTAAGGCCATCGAATGGCTCGCACCAGGCATCCTCGCCGTCCCTTGGTGGCGGGTGCTCTGAAGAGCCGAGACGGGCGGTCGACGGGAGGCCGTGAAAGCACGGGGAACCCCGGCTCACTCGAGATGGCCTGGGGAAGTCCCCTGGGTCTGAACACCAAGCGGGCGGGACCGCCGTGGGAGATTATCCTTGGGAAAAATCTCCCCGTCAGGAAGTGCCCATGCTCGTTCGCGCCGCCACCCGCTTCATGCTCGCTGCCATCTCGGCGACCTTCTGTCATGCCACCGCGATGGTGCTTGCGGCCGACAGTACGCCCCCCGACCGGCCGAACCTGGCGGGCCTCGTGAAGGCCACCGCCTCGAGCGAGCAGTCGGGCAACCCGATCGCCGCTGCAGTCGACGGCGATGAGGGAACGAGGTGGTGTGCCGCGGACGGATCGGCGCCCCAGTGGTGGCGGGCCGACTTCGAGCAGCCCCAGCGGGTCGTGGCCGTGGAACTCGACTGGGAGTTTCCGGACCGCGAGTATCGCTATCTCGTTGAAACCTCGCGCGATGGCTCCTCCTGGACCCGTGCCGTCGACGCGGAGAAGGGCGTCGTGGGCCCGGGGATCCACGAGTTGCCGACGGAGGTTGGCGCCGACGTGCGAGCGGTGAGGGTCACGTTTCTCGCCGGCCCCGGCTGGGCCAGCCTCCGTGAGGCCCGGCTCGTGGCGCCACCCGGCACGCCGGTGCCCAAGATCGAGCCCGTCGCCCGTGAAACGCTCGTGGCCCGCCTCGCCCTCGAGATGAAGCCACCGCGCGGGTTCACCGGCACGATCTTCGCCACGCCGGCCGAGGCCAACTATCCCGTCTTCGTGGCCGCGACCGCCGATGGCACGCTCTTCGTGTCGAGCGACGGCAACGGCTCACTCGGCCGCGACCCGGGCCGCGGCCGGATTCTCCGCCTCCGCGACACCGACGGCGACGGCGCGGCCGACGAGGTGAAGGAGTTCGTCGCCGACCTCGACTCGCCCCGCGGTCTGGTGTTCGTCGATGGCCGGCTCGTCGTGCTCCATCCGCCGCACGTCACCGCCTTCCGCGACGCCGACGGCGACGGGGTCGCCGAGGAGCAGGATCGCCTCGTGAGTGGCATCGCCTTCGACTACTCCCAGCGGCCGGCCGACCACACGAGCAACGGCCTGGCGCTGGGGATCGACGGCTGGGTTTACGCCGCCATCGGCGACTTCGGATTCATGGCCGCCGAGGGGCGGGACGGGCGGAAGCTCCAGCTCCGCGGGGGCGGGATCGTGCGGTTTCGCCCCGACGGCTCGGGGCTCGACCTCTTCGCCCGTGGCACCCGCAACAACCTCGAGGCGGCCGTCGGCCCGCTGCTCGACATGATCGCCCGCGACAACACCAACGACGGCGGCGGCTGGAACGTGCGGCTCCACGCCTTCACCGGCCTCGAAGACCACGGCTATCCGCGGCGCTACATGCACTTTTCCGACGAGGTCGTGGCGCCGCTGGCCGACTACGGCGGCGGCTCGGGCACCGGCGCCTGCTGGATCGACGAGCCGTGGATGCCGGCAACGCTCAACGACCAGCCCTACAGCTGCGACTGGGGCACCGGATGGATTTATCGCCATCCGCTTGTGAGCCACGGGGCGGGCTACGAGGCCAAGCAGGAACCGTTTCTCGAGATCACTCGGGCCACCGACCTCGATGTCGACGCCCTCGGCAACCTCTACGCCGCGAGCTGGCGCGGCGGTGGCTTCGACTGGTCGGGCCGCGACGTGGGGTTCGTCGCGCGGCTGCGGCCCGAGGGGCTGGCCACGATCACGCTCCCCGACGTGGAGAAGGCGACGGCCGCTGAACTGGTGGCCGTGCTTGCAGGCCCGAGCCACCGGCTCCGGCTCGACGCCCAAACGGCGCTCCTGCGGCGGTCGCTCGCCGCCGAGGCGGAGCCCGCGCTCGCGATGCTCGCGCGCGACGCGTCGGCGAGACTAGCGGCAAAGGTGGCGGCGATCTTCACCTTGGCGCTCGGTCGGGGCGAGGCGGCCGTGCCGACGCTCGCGGCGCTTGTCCCCGACGCAGCCGTCGCGCCCTGGGCGATTCGCGCCCTTGGCGACTTGGCGGCTGCTGGCAAGGCCGTGCCGCCGGAGCCGCTCCGCGCCGGGCTCGCATCGGCCGACGCCCGCGCCCGGCGCGAGGCCGTGGTGGCGCTTGTGCGCATGAGTGAGGGGGGCGGCGCGGCGAGCGTGCTTGCCGCGGCAGCCGACAGCGACCCGATCGTGGCCCATACGGCGGTCGAGGGGCTTGTGCGGTTGGCGACGACCCGCGAGGCCGACGTGATCGCTGCCTGCGCGACCGCGATCGATGATTCGTCGACGCCTCCGGCCCTGCGGCGTGCTGCGTGCCGCGTCCTCGGCGAGATCCACTCCGAGCCTGCCGTCGAGGCGGTGCTCGCGCGGCTCGAGGCTGCCGATGCGGCGCGGCGGGCCGACCTCGTCTGGGCGGCGGCCAGGCAGTGGCGGCGGGAGAGCGCGTGGAAAGGGGACGGCTGGGGCACGCGGCCCGACACCCGTGGCCCCTCCTACGCCCTCGAGGAATGGCCGGCCTCGCCGCAGATCGTCGCCGCGATTGCCATGGCGGTGAAGGCTGCTTCTCCGGCAGAGCTCCCGGGCCTCGCCCGCACGCTCGGGCTGCATCGGTTGCCCGCGGAGGCGATCGGGCTCGATTACGCGGCCCACGGCGTGGTCGAGCCTCCCGAGCCGACATCCGTCACCAAGGCCGCGGCGCCCACCGTCGATCCGGCTAAGGCCGCCGAGGTGGCCGCCGACAAGGGGCCGAAGCTCGGGGAACGCACGGTGGACGAGATCCTCGCGCTCGTAGAAGAGCGGCGGGGCGACCGTGGCGTGGGGCTTGAGTTGTTCGTGGCGAAGAAGTGCATCACCTGCCACTCGGCCGGCCCCGACAGCGCCGGCCTCGGGCCGTCGCTGGCCAACGCCGCGGGCATCTACAACCGTCGCCAGTTGGCCGAGAGCATCCTCCTGCCGCATAAGTCGATCGCTCAGGGCTTCGCCACCACGGCACTCCTGCTCGAAGACGGG
>CAJBCV010000252.1 GCA_903951635.1 uncultured Planctomycetaceae bacterium | reverse complement strand
GGCGATGGCGGCGTGCGAACATCCCCCGGCTTACGGGCGGGTCGATCTCGTGCGCCGCACCGACGGGTCGTGGGCCGTGATGGAGTTGGAGTTGATCGAGCCGGAGCTCTGGCTCCGCCGTCATCCGCCGGCGGCGGCGGCCATGGCCGACGCGATCGTCGCGCGGCTGGCATGAAGCCGCGTCACTCCACCGTCACGCTCTTGGCCAGGTTCCGCGGCTTGTCGACGTCGCAGCCACGGAGGAGCGAGATTTCGTAGGCGAGCAGTTGGAGCGGGATGGCCGCCACGATCGGCTGGAGCCATTCCGCGACATCCGGGATCGGGATGACATCGTCGGCGACCCTCGCCACCTCGGAATCGTCGGGGCTGGCGATGGCGATCACGGGGCCACGTCTGGCCTTGATCTCCTGCATGTTCGACATCACCTTGTCGAACACCTGTCCCCGTGGGACGAGAAACACGCTTGGTGTCTCCTCGTCGACCAGGGCGATCGGCCCGTGTTTCATCTCTGCGGCCGGATAGCCCTCGGCGTGGATGTAGCTGATCTCCTTGAGCTTGAGGGCCCCTTCGAGCGCCACCGGATAGAGAAACTGCCGACCGAGGTAGAGGACATTGCGGACGTGGGAGTAACGCTCGGCCACCTGTTTGACGATCCCGTGGCAGCGAAGCGCCAGACGCACGGCGTCGGGGAGGGCACGCAATTCGGCGATCAGACGCTCCCCTTGGGGCACGGAGAGGTGGCGGGTGCGGCCGAAAGAGAGGGCGAGCATCGCCAGCACGCAAACCTGCGACGTGAAGGCCTTGGTGCTCGCCACGCCAATCTCGGTGCCGGCGTGGAGGTAAACACCGCCGTCGGCCTCGCGGGCGATGCTGCTGCCGACCACATTGCAGATGGCGAGCGTCGTGTGGCCCATGCGCTTCGATTCGCGCAGTGCCGCGAGGGTGTCGGCCGTCTCACCGCTCTGGGTGATCGCCAGCGTGATCGTGTTGCGATCGACCGGCGGATTGCGGTAGCGGAGTTCGCTGGCATATTCGACTTCAACAGGAATCCGCGCCACTTCTTCGAAGAGATATTCGCCCACCAGGCCGGCGTGGTAGCTCGTGCCGCAGGCGGTCATGATGATCCGCTCGACGCCGCGGAGCTGTCGCGGGTCGAGATTCAATCCTCCGAAGTGCGCCGTGGCGTCGGCATCGTCGAGCCGCCCCCGCATCGCGTCGGTGAGGGCCTCGGGCTGTTCGTAGATCTCCTTGAGCATGTGGTGAGGGAATCCATCGAGCTCGTCGTCGTGTGCATCGACGACGTGCCGAAGTTCGTGGGACGAGCAGTCGACGGCGACGGCATCTCGGGTCGACACCGACCAGCCCTTCGCGTCGATCCGGCACACCTGCCGGTCGGCGAGGTAGACGACCTTCTCGGCATGATTGGCAAGCGCTCCCGGATCGGATGCGATCGAGTGCCCATGGGGCCCGATGCCGATCACGAGCGGACTACCGAGCCGGGCACCGACGATCGTGCCAGGGTCATGGCGGCTGACGACCGCCAAACCGTAGGTGCCACGGACGAGTTCCGTCGCCCGGGTGACCGCCTCGACGAGGTCGCCTGACCAGTATTTTGCGATCAGATGGGGGAGGACCTCGGTGTCGGTGTCGGAGCGGAACACGACGCCGTCATTCTCGAGTTGCTGCCGCAGCTGGTGATGGTTCTCGATCACCCCGTTGTGAACCACGGCGAAGTCGCCAGCCTCGTCGACATGTGGATGGGCGTTTCGCTCCGTGGCTGGCCCGTGCGTCGCCCAGCGGGTGTGGCTGATCCCGCACGCGCCCGTCAGCGGGTCTTCGTCGAGGGCCCGCGCCAGTTCGGCGATCCGGCCGGATCGCTTGCGGACATGGATCCCGTCGTCATCGACCGTCGCGATCCCCGCGCTGTCGTAGCCGCGGTACTCGAGGCGCCGCAGCCCCTCAAGGAGGATCGGGATGACGTCGAGCGAACCGGTGAAGGCGATGATGCCGCACATGGCAGGATTCTCTGGGGGGTGACGAGGAAGGCACGATCCTGCGGACGGACTGGCGGTCTGGAAGCGGGGCGATCAGGTTGGCGGGTGGGGTGGAGCGCTGATGGAGCGGAAGCCGCAGCCTTCGTAGAGCGACGCGAGTTCGTCCGCGCAGGTGAGCATCACGTAGGGAACACGACGGCGGCAGGCCTCATTGATCGCCGCTCGCACCAGCGCCGAGGCGATCCCCTTGCCGCGGGCATCGTCGCGGACGACGACGTAGTCGAGTTGCCAGTTCACGATCTCGCTGACGAGCAGGAATCCGTCGATGGTGCCGGCAGGATCGCGGTGAGTGACGACATGACGGACCGAGGGCCAGATGGCGAGAAACTTTCCCCGCGTGTGGAACTGGCCGGAGATGAGATCCCAAACAGCACGGCAGGCCGGTTCATCGGCGACGACATCCTGGACGGCGACGAAATCAACGGCTCGGTCGACAACAAGTCGCCCGATCGGCTCGCAGATCAAGTGCATGGGCGCACCTTGGGGCCGACCGGTGGCCCGATCCAGGGGATGAACTGGCTGCCGCCGGGCGGGAAGGACATCCCGTGGGTCGGGAAGCCTCTGTTGGCGGTGAGGGATGCCGAAGGATTATCCCACCCACTGCCCGGAAAGACAATCGGATCATCGTGATCGACCGGCGGCCGTTCTGCTCAGCGCGGTCCACCGATCGCGTAGAGGGCGTCGTAGGAGCGAACGAGAAGGACACCGTCGGCGACCAAGAGCGACGCGGTCACCGCCTCGCCGAGTTCGATCGAATTGACGAGGTCGAACGACCGACCCGCGTTCACGATCGACACCCAGCCGTCGTTCGATCCAAACCACAGCCGGCCGTCGACGAGAAGCGGGCTCGTCCGATGCTGGCCGGTGTGCGTCCGCTCAAACCACAGCTCCGCGCCGGTGGCGGCGTCGAGGCATTGGAGCTTGCCGTCGTTGTGGAGGAGGTAGACGAGGCCGTCGGCGATCAGCGGAGTGCTGACGT
>CAJBCV010000251.1 GCA_903951635.1 uncultured Planctomycetaceae bacterium | reverse complement strand
CCGCCCCGGTATCGCCGTCCGTCATGGTGTCACTTCTTCGCCGGCTTGCGGACGTGGATCGCGTCGGCCGTCAGTTGGATGACGGGGATCGCGAGTTTCGGGTCAAAAACCCCCTTGCCGCTCACGACCACTTCCTGCCCCTTTTGGATCCCGAACAGCTTGCGGGCATCCAGCGGCAGCACCTTGCCATCGGCACCGACGAACTGCACGGCGACCATCGGCGCGTTCGCCGAACGCTTCTTGCAGAAGGGGCAGTTGTCGGCGTCGTGCCCCGCCTTGCCGGCATGGTCGTCGGCAGGGATCTCCTGGAGGACGAAAGACGCCTTGTTGTCGAGGAACGGCTCCATTCCCTTCGCCCCGATCCGCCCGGCGATGACGATCGCCTGCGGACCCTTGGGGGCATCCTTGGAGAGCAGCGTCTCCTTGGCGGCCGTCGGCGTGAGGGGATCGACCGGCTCCTGCGGGAGGACGAGTTTGGCCCGGACGGCGGCGGCATCGGTCTGCGCGCTTGCCGACCGCCCCGTGGCCACCACGGCGGCGGCCAGCAGCCCCCCAACGACCACCCTCCGCCGGCTCGACGAAAACCGCATGGAATGACGCATGGAAAAGTCCTCCCTGATTCCCCAGCCACCGGACCCGATGGCGTTCGACCATCTCCCGCCGGTGCTCTTCGTCACTTGGCGACGGCGTCCTTCAACGTCTTCATGCCCGCTTCGATCCCGGCGGCCTCTTCGCTCCACACCTTCGCCAAGTCGTCGGCGCCGTGGATGGCGACGTCGATCTTGTCGAAGGCGGTAAAGAGGGCCTCGGAGGCCGCGATCACGGCCGTCTCGACCTCGGACGGGAGCTTCGCTTCCTTCGCCAGTCCCTCCACATCGCCGAGGAAATGGCCGAACTCGTGGACGGGGGCATCGGCCTTCTCGCGGATGTTCGCTTCCATCCCTTCCTTGACGACGGCGACGAGCTTATCGAGCTCACCGACGAGTTCGGCGAGGGTCTCGGGGTGATGGTGGTCGTGGTGGTCATCGCCCTCCCCCCCGTCGGCCGGCATCGCCTCGGCCTTGTCGCTCTCGTGGGAGGCATGGTCGTGGCCGTCGTGATCATGCCCGGCGTGGTCGTCGTGGGCGCCCTTGGCGGCCGGCAGCGCCGGGCCGACATCGGCCCCCTTTTTGGCGACGGGGGCCGGGGGAGCCGAGGTGCTGCAGCCGGCGAGAAGGAGCACGCCGACAAGGAGGGCGGGGGACAGGGCAAGCACGAGGCGAGGCATGGAATCTCTCCGGACAGCTGTGGTGGCGACGGCGGGCGTCGACGCGCCCGGTCAGGTCGAGGATACCGCTTCACCGGACGGGCTGCCAATCGACGGCGGCCCGGCGGCGAGAGGGTCGGCCACGAGACAGAGCAGCGCATGTGGCGGAAGCTCGAGCGTCGCCCCTGGCTCCACGAGCGGACCACGGGCTCCGCTGTGAACGTCGAAGGGCGACGGCTCCCGGGTGTCGAGAAACAGCCGCCACGGCAGGGCCGCGACGTGGCTGGCCTGCGGCAACCGGAACGACCGCGGCTCGCTGCCGGCGTGAAGAAGAATGAGGACATGCCGCGGGACCCCGGCCGCCGGCTCGGGTGCCGCCGCCGAATCGCCGGCCGCGGCGAAGAAACAGATCAGGCTCGCCCCGACCGCCCCCCAGTCGACCGGCCCGCCGTCGGCCGAAAACCACTCGACGTCCGGCATCCCTCCCCCCGCCTCGCCGGCACCACGGAGGAACGTCCGCCGGCGGAGCGTCGGGTTGCCGAGCCGGAAGCGGATCGCCTCGCGGACGAAACGGAGAAGGTCGGCGTTGGTCTCGACGAGCGACCAATCCAGCCACGACACCGGCGAGTCCTGGCACCACGCGTTGTTGTTCCCCCCCTGGGTCCTGCCGATTTCGTCCCCTGCCACGACCATCGGCACTCCCTGGGAGAGAAGGAGCGTGGCGAAGAGATTCCGCACCTGCCGGGCCCGGATGGCGACGATTGCCTCATCGGTTGTCGGCCCCTCGACGCCGTAGTTGTCGGAGAAGTTGTTGTTGTCGCCGTCGCGGTTCCCCTCGCCGTTGGCCTCGTTGTGCTTCTCACGGTAGGCGACGAGGTCGCCGAGCGTGAAGCCATCGTGAGAGGTAACGAAGTTGATGCTGTGGTAGGGCTGGCGGTCGTTGCCGCCGTAAAGATCGCTCGAGCCGGCGAGCCTCGTCGCCAGATGCCCGGTCTGGGCGTGGTCGCCGCGCCAGAAGCGACGGACGTCGTCGCGGTACTTCCCGTTCCACTCCGCCCACCGCAGCGAAGCGAACGACCCGACCTGATAGGCGCCGGCCGCATCCCAGGCCTCGGCGATGATCTTCGTGTCGGCGAGGAGCGGATCCTCAGTGATCAGTTCGACGATCGGCGGATTGGGGAGGATGTCGCCGTTGCGGTCGCGACTGAGGATGCTCGCCAGATCGAAGCGAAAACCGTCGATGTGGAAGTCGTGGACCCAATGACGGAGGCAGAGGAAGATCAGCTCGCGAACGATCGGATGATTGCCGTTGACGGTGTTGCCGCAGCCGGAATAGTTGCGGTAGCGCGAGCCACCGTCGGCGAGCATGTAGTAGACCCGGTTCTCGAGCCCCTTGAAGGAGAGCGTCGGCCCGAGTTCGTTGCCTTCGGCGGTGTGATTGAAGACGACGTCGAGGATCACCTCGATCCCGGCGGCATGGAGGGCCCGCACCATCTCCTTGAACTCGCGCACCTGACATCCCGGCTCGGTGCCGGCGGCATAGCCGCGGTGGGGGGCGAAGAACGCGATCGGGTCGTAGCCCCAGTAGTTGCCGCGCCCCTCGACCGGCGGGATCGCCGTCGTGGGGAACTCGTGGACTGGCATCAGCTCGACCGCCGTCACGCCGAGCGATTTGAGATAGGGGATCTTCTCGATGACGCCGAGGTAGGTGCCGGGATGGGCGACGCCGCTGGAGGGGCTCGCGGTGAAGCCGCGGACGTGGAGCTCGTAGATCACGGTGTCGGCCAGTGGCCGCTTGAGATGGCGATCGCCCTGCCAGTCGAAGGTGTCGTCGACGACGACCGACTTCGGCGGCACGAGCGTGCCGTCGTCGGCGACGAGAAAATCCCCCGCCAACGCTTGGGCGTACGGATCGACGAGCCGGGCCCTGCCGTCGAAGCGTTGGCCGATCTCCGGAGCGAACGGGCCGTCGGCCTGGAAGTGGTAGAGCTGGCCGGGGGCGACCCCGGGGACGAGGATGCTCCAGATGTCCCCCCAGCGGTCGGTGGCCGGGTCGAGCGTGATCACCTCCGCCGGCTCGGTGTCGGTCACCGCGTCGTAGAGGAGGACGCGCATCCCGGTCGCCGAATGGCTGTAAACCACGAACTGCACCCCGGTGCCGCGGAGGACGGCGCCGTAGGGGAGCGGATGGCTGAACTGGAGGCCGGGGAGGGGCCGCTCGGCGTGGGACCGCCGCGGCGTGGCTCGGGGCTTGCGGGGAAGCATGGTGCGGCGATGATACCATTGCGTGCCGGCTGCCGGCCGGAAACCGGACCGACCCTTTCGGCCCGCATTCGAAAGCCTCCTCCGAAAGCCTCCTCGAGGGACGACACACCAGTGGCGGGCGCGACCTACTCCTCTTCGGGGGTGAACCTCGAACTCTATGCCGAGGGCATGGCCCGTCTTCCGGCCCACATGCGGCGGACGCAGTGCCCGCGCGTGATCAGCGCCGAAGGGGGCTTCGCGGCGCTGTTTCAAATGGATCTCCCCGGGCTCTTCCGCCGCGGCTGGGAGGATCCCGTCTTGGTGTCATGCACCGACGGCGTCGGCACAAAACTGAAAATCGCCGTCATGGCAGGCGTCCACCACACCGTCGGCATCGACCTCGTGGCGATGAGCGTCAACGACTGCCTCTGCACCGGGGCCGAGCCGCTCTTCTTCCTCGACTACGTCGCCCTCTCCCACGACGATCCCGACCTCCTCGAGCAGATTGTCCGTGGCATCGCCGACGCCTGCGTGGAAAGCGACTGCGCCCTCGTTGGCGGCGAGACGGCGATCCTTCCCGACATGTACCAGCGCGGCGAATACGACCTCGCCGGCTTCGTCGTCGGGATGGTGGAGCGGAAGCGGCTCGTCGATGGCCGACAGATCCAGCCCGGCGACGTGGCCATTGGCCTGGCCTCAACCGGCTTCCACTCCAACGGCTACAGCCTCGTCCGCAAGGCGGTGTTCGACTACGGCCGGCTCAAGTTCGACGACACCGTCGAAGAGCTCGGCGGCACCACGGTCGCCGAAGCCCTCCTCCGCCCTACGCGACTCTACGCCCGCCCCGTTCGTAGCGTCCTGCGTCGCTACCGAGTCAAGCAACCCATCCACGGCATCGCCCACATCACCGGAGGCGGTCTCGAGGAAAACCTCGCGCGAATCGTCCCCGAGAAGGTCCGTGTCGCCATCGACCGCGGCTCCTGGAAGGTGCCGGCGGTCTTCCCTTGGGTGCAGAAGCTCGGGAGCATCGAGGATGCCGAGATGGCCCGGGTGTTCAACATGGGAATCGGCATGGTGCTCGTCGTTTCCCCGCACTTCGCCGACAGCATCGTCTCGCAGCTCTCCGACTGCGGCGTCGAAGCTTGGCGGATCGGAGCGGTCGAGGCCGCGGGGCCCAGCGATGCGCGGGTCGTGATCCGCTAGCCGATCAGCGTCAATGCCCCTTGCGGGTCGGAACCGCCGCTGCGCGTGGGGCCCCCGCCCGTGAAGGCCCAGCGGCCTTGATCGCCGTGAGCACCTGCGACTCCGTGATCAGGTCGCGGAGGATGATTGGCTCCGGGGCCGACTCCCCCGGGCGCGGCGCCGGGAAGATCGCCAAGACCGGGATCGACTTGCTCTGCAGGCTCTCGAGCATCGTCTTGATCTCAGGCGACTCCTCCGTCCAGTCGGCCAGCAGCGGCACGACCTTATTCGACTCGATCGCCGCCTTCACTTTGTCGGTCTCGATCGCCGTAGCGAGATTCAGCTTGCAAGTCATGCACCAGTCGGCCGAGAAGTCGACAAGCACCGTCGCTCCGCCGGAGCGCAACTCGGCAAGGCGGGCCCGCGAGAACGGCTCCCAGGGGATGATCGACTCCACCGGCCCGAGAAACGTGAACGACGCAAAGCCGATCGCGGCCGCCACGCCGGCGGCCTGCACCCAGCGGCCGAAGCCGACCGGACCGCCGCTCTTTTCCTGCCCCTTGCCGATCCACCAGCAGGCGGCCCAGATTCCGACGAGCAACGCGAAGGTCGGCACGAACCAGTCGTGTTTCAGGAACGTGAACAGGAACACGACCGTGCCGAGCATCACGAAGCCGAGGATCTCCTTGAGCGTCTCCATCCACATGCCGGGCTTGGGGAGAAACTTCACCAGCCCGGGAATGAGGCCGACGAGGATGTAGGGGAGGGCCATGCCGGTGGCGATCGCGCCGAACACGCCGTAGGTGACGAAAGTCGGCTGCGAGAGCGTGAAGCCGAACACCGGCCCGAGGAACGGACCGCTGCAGGGAGTGGCCAGCACCGTGCTCAACACCCCCTTGAGGAATGCCCCGAGCGGCCCCTCCTTCGACTGCAGGTGCCCCGCCTTCTCCCCGATGAACCCGGGGATCGGCAACTCCCAGACGCCCAAGAACGAGAGCGCGAAGGCGAACACGATCGCGGCCATCGTAATGTTGAAGGTGGACGACGTGAACTGCTCGCCCCAGGCGAGGTTGCGGCTCCCCAGGCCGATGTTCGCCGCCACGCTCGCGGTGGCCAGCGCGAAGAACACCGCATAGACGCCGGCGCAGTACCAGAGATTGGTGCGGAAGACCTCCGACCGTGCCTTGCCCGATTGCTGCGCAAAAGACATCAACTTCAGGCCGAGCACGGGAAGCACGCAGGGCATGAGATTGAGGATCAGCCCGCCGATGAGCCCGGAAAGGAGCGCCATCGGAAGGGAGAGCGTCGGCTTCGGAACGTCGACCGGCAGCGGAGCGGCGGCGGCGATCGACGGCCCGGCGAGCGGCTGAGGGGCGACGGACGTCGCGGGCGTGGCCTGCCGATCAACTGGCGGCGGCCCACCGGCCGTCGTCGGCGTCGGCGCCGCTTGGACGAGCTTCTTCTCGACGGGCACCGGCTTCTTCGCCGCTTCGGCGTACTTCGCCGCGAGAAACTCGATCCCGCTCTCCGGCCCGGTGGCCTGCGGAGGCAGCGGGGCAGCGATGCGGACCGCCGTCGGCGGATCGCACGACGTCTCGGTGCAGGTTTGGAAGCCGATCACGACTTCGGCCGTGGCTGCGGTCGATTCGGGGAGGAGGACTTCGAAGATCACCGGCCCATCGACCCCGTTGGCGGCGGCAAGCTCCGGCGAATGCGACGGCGTCGCTCCGAGAACGACCACGCTCGCGGCCCGGTCGGCGACCGACACCACCGTCGGCTTCCCCTGGCCGACATCGCTGTCAGCCGAGCCGGCCGGGGCGTAGAGGTGATACCCGGCGTCGGGGGAGAGCCGAACGATGAGCGGCCACCAAGTCGACGTCGTCCCCGCTCCATCCACGCCGCCCCGGGCTGCGCCAAACGCGGCCTCGACGCTCGAATGAGCCCGAGGGGGGATATGGGTGGCGATCACCGCCGTGGAGGCGCCTGGCAATCCGACATCGCCGGCGGATGGATCGGCTCCCGCGGCGATTGGGAACGCGGCTGTGGGAGCATCGGCGGGCACGTCGGCAGCAAACGGGATCGACGCCGGGGGCGAGCAGGAGGTCTCGCGGCACATCTGCACGCTGACCGAGCCGGTGATCTGCGTCGCCTTCCCTGCGGGATTCGTGGCGAGCGGTGCCCGCCAGACGACCGTCCCCTCGTGTTCCTCGACTTGAAGCCCGGCCCACGCCGGCACATCGGTGATCGTCCGCACGTGGGGGGGCTGGTCGGGTACGAACGCCGCCGACGGCTGAGCGGGGGAGGTGGCGTCGACGGTGATTCGAGTGGCCTTCGGTCCGCCCGGCTTTTGGGTGACGGCGTAGAGGTGCCAGCCCTCCTCGAGCGTCGCGGTGACGACGAGGGTCGCCGGCCTTTCAGCGGCTGCCGGCTCGACGGTGGCCGCGACGGTGATCGGGCTTCCCAACGCAGCGTTCACGGCCCCGAGCGGATCGAAGGCGAGCGGGCTTTGGGCCATCCCAACCGGGCAGGCCGTCGACACAAAAAGGGCAGCCCAGAAGAGGGCGACCACAGACCGTGCGACCGCGACGGGGGCGATCACCAGCGGAACCGCCCGGCCGATCGGGGGCCTCGACCGCCCGCGGAGCCATCCTGGCAGACGCAGCATCGGCAGATCGGTCCTATTGGGAAGGGAGGTCAGCGTCAACGCAGGCAAACCTTCGGGCAAACCTTGTCGATTGTACAAGCTCCGTTTTCCGGGGGTCAATGGAGCCCACCGCTCCCTCCATCGGTCTTTTCCCCTGAAAAAGCGAGGTTTTTCAGGAGCGCATCGACCCTCTCGAGCACCAGGCTCGGGTCGGGGAAATCGCGATTTTCGTCGAGGACCCAGCGAAACCAGTGGTGCAGGCTCCCGACTACCCCCGCCAGATGGAGGAGGTCGATGAGGGCCAATTCTTCCCGGGTAAGGGGCCGGATCGCCCGATAGGCCTCGAGCGCCTCGCCCCACACGACACTCAAGGAAACCGCACTCAAGGAATCAGCGCCGACCGACGCCGACCGCGGCCCCTCCCAGCTTCCCAGCAGTCGCGCAAGATCCGTGGCCGGGGTATCGATGCCGGCCGCGTGCCAGTCAATCACCGCCGTCACCTCGTCCCCCACAAAGAGCATGTGCGCCTGCCAAACGTCGCGGAGCACCGGCTGGAGGGGCACCGCCGGCGGCACCACGGCCGCCAGGCGGGAAAGATACGAGAGCCCCCCCTGTTCCCGGAGGATTGCCGCGGCGGCCCGGCGGCGCTCAGCGACCGCCGCCTGGAGCGGCGAGTGGCTCCCGTTCGTCGGAGAGTCCCAGCCGCGGGCCATGACGGCCCGCAGGGCCTCGGCCCGCCGTGCCCACGCCGGCGGCGGAGCCGTGGGCGTCTCCTCGCTGCCACCGGCCTGCCGAAGCGCGACATGAATCCGGGCGAGCGTCTCGAGCGCCGCGATGGCCTGCCCTGGCGAGGGAGCCGCCACCGGTTGCCCAGGGTGCCACGGCGTGAGCTCAAAACACCGTCCGTCGCCGTCGGTGGCGATCGTCGTGGT
>CAJBCV010000250.1 GCA_903951635.1 uncultured Planctomycetaceae bacterium | reverse complement strand
CGTATCCATGTACTGGGAAAAGTCGAACAGGAGGGTGTCGATCCCGACCGGCTTCCAGCCGCCGGCCTCGTCGAGCCGATGCACCTGGACGCGCTGCTGGAAGTTGCGAAGCGGTGTCTCGATCCGGAATCCATCGATCGAAGAGGGGTCCTTCTCGGCGTCGATCGTGAACTCGATCTCGAGGCCGCCGCCGGGGAGCGGCTTGAGCCGCGATTGCTCGACAGGGAACGAGCGCCTCACGCTCCGCATCTTCACGACCGCCGCCCGACGGAGGATCCGCGACACCTCCTGTCCGGCGGCGTCGATGACGCGGAGATCGGGAAATCCGATTTCCGTCGCCGCGGCAACCGGGGCATCGAGGCGCACGGCCACAAGCTCCTCCCCCCCGGCGGCATCGACACGGATCGCACGACGATAGCGGAGCTGGTCGACCGGGGCGGCGTGGGCGTGATGCAGGCCGATGGCAGCGAGGGCCACGACAAGGAGTCGGAAAGGGAAGGGACGGCGGGTCATGCGTCGTTCTCCGTGTCGGGATCGTCGGCGGTCGTCGGATCGGAGCCGCCGTCTTCCAACGATGTCGGCGGCTCGACCGAAAACGTCTCGCGGAAGCGGAGGTAGAGAAATGAGCCGAGCAAGAGGAGCACCCCGAGGATCAAGAAGGCGACGATCCGGTAGAAGGAATCGAGGCTGTCGAGGTCGCTGGTGAACACCTTGACCGCGACGATTCCGAACAGGGCGAGGCCACAGTAGCGGAGCGCCGTGAGCCGGTGACGGATGCCAACCACGAGGAAGGCGAGGGCAAAGAGCGCCCAGGTGATCGACACGCCCCCCGCCCGGAGGCCTGGGGCGAAGGTGGCAAGGTACGAATTGACTTCGAGGGTGCTCCAGGAGAGGAGCGTGGCGACCGCGGCGACGGCCGACGCGTGCTGAAGGATGGCGAGCGGTTTACGGGTGGTGGACAGGGCGGTGACCACGACGAGGAACCCGGTGACCGCCCCGAAGTCGACCAGCCGCATCAGCGCCGCATGGCCAGACCAGCCGCCGGCGTAGACGAAATCCTGCTCGAGGCCCCACGACGGCACGTCCCAGAGACAGAGCTTGAGGAGCACGACGGCGACCGCGGCGACGAAGAGGGGAATCCCGATCCCTTCCCCCCAAACCCGGATCCGAGTGAAGAGGAACATCGCCCCGCCGATCCACAGCACCGTGAGCATCGGCAGGCGGAGGGGACTATGAAGGAAGCCGACGGTGCGGTCGACCTCGAGGTGGAGGTAGAAGACCGTCATCGCGACGATCGCGGCCACCGCGACCTCAGCGAGCGAGGGAAGCGGTGGAGCCCCGATGTCGTTCCCCGCGACGATCGGCAGATCGCCGTCGGCCGAGCCGGCAGCCTCAGCAGCGGCCGCGCGCCTGAAAAACCAGGCTGCGAGGGCGAGACTGGCGATCGGGATCCCGAAGGAGATGATCCGGCCGAGGAGGGTGAAGGTGAACTCGCCCAACGGCATGTCGTCGATCGCAGGACGAGCCAGGAATGTCCTCCCGAGATCGAGGAAGAAGAACCGGCAGAGGACGAGCCCGAGAACGACCGTAGCGGCGAGCCGCAGGAACCGGCTCCCGAGCCGCTCGGCCATCCACAGCATGATCACCGCCTGGATCGCCCAGCTCGCGGTCACCCACTGGCGCGAGAGGACCAGCGGCATCGTGATCGTGACGAAAAACGACGCCAGGCCGAGGAACGAGACGACCAACTCGCGGTCGATCATGCCCCGTTTCAACACGATCCAAACGTGGGCGGCATAGAAGGCGGCCATCGCCACGGCGAGGAGGGCGACCGGCTGACGACCGTAGGCTTCTCCGTAAGCCCGGTCGATCATCCCGCTGCCGACCGTGAAGAACACCGCGGCGTTGAAGAACAGGGCGAGGAGATCGAAGAGGTCGGACTTCGCCCCGCGGACGATCTTGAAAAGGAACGTGGCGGTCGAAAAGAGGAGGAAGTAGCCCACGAGGAAGGGGAACACCGACAGGAACTGCTCCGGAGCGTAGAGCGCCGGATTGCGAATCGCCGGGACGACGAGCCCCCACGTGCCGACGAAGGCGAGCATGTTGACCAGCGGCCAGTTCTTCCGGAAGCAGAGGCCGAGGACGCCGCAGCCGAGGATGAGGAGATAGGTGAACAGCGGCGTGAGGCTTGTCGGAGTCGACTCGAGCATGAACGGCGTGGCGTAACCGCCGATGATCCCCAGAACGGCGACGAGCATCGAATCGAACACGACGGCGATCCCACCGGCGAGGACCGTAACGACGACCATGAGGCCGAAGGCGGGAACGGCTCCGATCAGATCGAACATCTGATGCGCGGCGAAGACCGCGAAATAGAGGGCGGCGAGCCCTCCCCCCATCAGCCCCTGGCCGAGGGCGTGGTAGCGGCGGCCAAGGAGCCGGGTACCGCCGACGAGCATGGCGAGGCCGGCGATGACGGTGAGCCCGACGCGGGCGGCGGGGCCCAGGTAGCCGTTGTCGATCGAATACTTGAGGAAGAACCCGATCCCGAAGAGGAGCGTGATCACGCCGATCCGCAGGAGCCACTGGCTGGCAACAGCGAACTCCGGCGACACCCCCTTCGGCACGTGTTCCTCGCCGACGATGATCCAGTTCCAGATTTTTCCGAGGGTCTCCTGGGCAGCCTTCTCGAAGGCGCTTGGTTGCCGCGGCGGCGGGGTCCATGACTTGCGAGGGAACGACGCCGGATGCCCGGCATCGGCTGGCTCAACGTTGGTGGCGCTGCGAACCGGCGACGGCGTCACCGCGCGTTCGGGAAGTGGCGGCGGCTCCCGTCGGGGCTGCTCTTCGACCGACTCGGCCGACGGCATCGGGGGGCGTACCGGCCCGGGAGGAGTTTCGGCCGCCGCCGTGGCGGGGGCGATCGAGGGCTGAAGGAGTTCGGCGGAGCTTGCGGCGACGCCGGGAGGGGTAACCGCGGCTAGGCGGCGGAGAGTTTCCAGGTCGTCGAGCCGCCGAGCTACCCGGCGGAAGCCGGCCTCCTGCTCTCTCTCGAGCCTCCAGACTGCCAGAAGGGTCGCGATGGGCGCGAGGAGAACGCCAAGAAGGAGAATGCCACCGAGAAACAGAAGGAACTCCATCGCAACCTCACCACGCCTGGGATGTCTGGGCACTGAGAGCCGGGGCGATATCCCGAGAACAATGTCACGCGGGGTTTATGCACCCCCGAAAGCCCCGTCCCCGGGGGCCGATCCGGGCGTCTGCCGCCGACCGGGCCGTGATGCTAGGCTTGCAGGACTTTCAAGCGCCCTGCGGCCCCTTCGCCAAATCTGCCCCACGGCAATCCCCCGCCATGAGCCTACCCCCTCTCCGCGCCTCAGAGCATCTCCACGACGTCAAATACGAGATCCGCGGGGCCCTCGCGCGCCGTGCCGAGCAACTCGAACGGGCCGGGCACGAGATCGTCAAGCTCAACATCGGCAACCCCGGCGCCTTCGGCTTTCGGATGCCCGAATCGATGCGTCGGGCGATCGTGGAGAATCTCCATCAGGCCGATCCCTACTCGCACCAGAAGGGGATCTTCCCGGCCCGCGAGGCGGTCGTCATGCAGCAGCAGACCCGGGGCGTGATGGACGTCACGGCCGACGAGGTGTTCATCGGCAATGGCGTCTCCGAGCTGATCATGATCGCCATGCGGGCGCTGTTGAACCCCGGCGACGAGGTCCTCGTTCCCAGCCCCGATTATCCCCTGTGGACGGCGTCGGTCGTGATCCATGGCGCCAAGGCAGTTCACTATCCCTGCCGGCCGGAGAACGGCTTCGTCCCCGATCCCGACGAGGTGGCGAAGCTCGTC
Source organism: uncultured Planctomycetaceae bacterium (assembly GCA_903951635.1). Classification (GTDB taxonomy): domain Bacteria; phylum Planctomycetota; class Planctomycetia; order Pirellulales; family UBA1268; genus QWOP01. Next base: position 2,425 of record CAJBCV010000250.1, on the reverse strand, counting down.
ACCGAGCGGACGCGGGCGATCGTCGTCATCAACCCCAACAATCCCACCGGCGCCGTCTACCCGCGCGCGGTCCTTGCCGGGCTCGCCGCGATCGCCGAGAAGCACCACCTCGTGGCCTGTGCCGACGAGATTTACGACGAGATGCTCTATGGCGACGCCACGTTTGTGCCACTGGCGACCCTCGCCCGGCACACGCTCTGCCTCACCTTCGGCGGGCTCTCGAAGATCTACCGGGCGTGCGGCCTCCGGGTCGGGTGGATGAGCGTGTCGGGGGAGCGCGAGCATGCCCGCGACTACCTCCAGGCCGTCGAGCTGCTCGCTTCCCTCCGTCTCTGTTCGAACGTCCCGGGACAATACGCCGTGCAGACGGCGCTCGGCGGCCACCAGTCGATCTTCGATCTCACCCGCCCCGGCGGCCGCCTCCACGCCACCCGCGCGGCGCTCCTCGACGCGGTCGGCAAGAGCCGGTTCCTCGCCCTCCAGCCCCCGGATGGGGCGATGTACGGATTCGTCAGGATCCGCACTGACCAACTCGGGCCAGCCGCCGCCGGCTTCTCCGATCAGGCCTTCGCCCTCGATCTCCTCGAGCGGAAGCATGTCCTCGTCGCACCCGGGTCGAGCTTCAACGTCCCCTATCGCGATCACTTCCGGGTCACGCTCCTCCCCGACGCCGCCCTCATGGCCGAGGTCTTCGCGCGGATCGAGAGCCTGCTGTCGGAATATGCCGAGACGTGACCGCCGGGCCGCTCAGTCGGGAGGGCTGACACGCACCAGACAGGTGCGGCCATCGGGCTCGGGAGCGACGTCGATCCGCACGCCGAGGAACTGACGCAAGACGTCGATGTGGGTCGTCGTATGCCGGGAGAGGGGCCCGGTGCGAAAGGCCCCTCCCCGCGCCTTCCCGGAGCCTTCCGGCAGCCAAGCGGAGATCCCCAGCGGGAGGAGGAGCTGATCGGCGAGGTGACAGCCGACAGGAACCCCGAGGGCGAGATGGTCGCGAACCTCACCGACGACCTCGTCGGCGACGCGCTCGGCGCTGGTCCCGGCGCGGCCGAAGGCCGTGAACCGTTCCGTGAGCCCGGTCGCCTCGATCTCCACCTCGACGACGTTGCCGGGCCCGTGGGCGGCGACAGCGTCGGTCTGTCCGCAGGCCCGATCCCAGGAGAGCCGCTCGAGGACGCGTCGCACCTCGCGCTCGCCGATCCGCTCGGGAAGGTTGCTCACCAGCGCCCGCACGCGCCGCTCGATGACATCGCCGCGTTCGAGGAGATCGAAGCCGGCCAGGCCGCCACAGGGCTCGACGGCCACGTGAAACCGGCCGCCGCCGGCGGGAAAGAAACCGTGGCGCTCGAGCGCGGCGGTGATCCCCGGCCCCATCCTCCGCGCGAGCGGCAGGTAGACCCGGTCCAGGAAGTCGAAGGTCGGCGCCCAGGGATTGTGGGTGCCCCCTTCGATCGTCACGCTCGACGGCCCCGGAGCCACGAGGAGCGCCGGGAGGATCGTCTGCAGCACGAGGGTGCCGCTCCCGGCGGTGCCGATGCTGAAGGTGTACGATCCGGCGCGGATCGGACCGGGAGTGAACGCGATCCGCCCGGAGCCGATCGTCGCCCCGTCGACCTCCGCGCTACAGATCGCCTTCGCCGCCTCGACCGCCGTGAGGTGGGCGCGCATGAGGCCCGGCTTGTCGCGCCCGGCCCGGATCCGCTCGAGGATCACCGGCCGACCGGTGACCATCGCGAGCGCCAGCGACGAACGGAGGACCTGGCCCCCCCCTTCCCCCTGCGCGCCGTCGACATGGATCGCCCCCCCGGCCTCGATCGGCGTCTGGTCAGTCATCGGCCTTGTCTCCGTCCTTGATGACAAACCGGGCACGCAGCCGGGCGACCTCGCTTGCCAATCCGGCCTGCTTCACGCTCTTGAGCACCTCGTCGAAATCCTTGTAGGCCGCCGGCGCCTCGTCGCGCGGATAGTGTCGACAGTTGCTGAGGATGTCCTGCTCGGCAAACGACTGGTCGACGGCCGCCTGATCGAGGCTCCGGATCGCCGCCTTCCGCCCCAAGGCCCGACCAGCGCCATGGTTGACGCTGTGGCACGAGCGCTCCGCGCCGGGATCGGCCACCATGACGCACGACCCGGCCTGCGGATTGCCCGGGAGGAGGATCGGATGGCCGGTGTCGGCATACCGGGTGCCGGCGAGGGCATGGTGACCGGCCGGAAAGGCGCGTGTCGCCCCCTTGCGATGGACCCACGCCGGCTGGCCGGCGACGATCTCGCGACGGGCGATGTTGTGGCTGATGAAATACACAAGCTGCCCCTCGATGCCGGGAAACACCTCGCCGAAGGCCTCGAGGACGAGGGCATTGATGAGGAGGTGATTGAGGGTGGCGAAGTTGGCGCCGAGGGCCATGTCGTCGAGATAGGCATT